>SFMI01000056.1 GCA_004554425.1 Candidatus Saccharimonadota bacterium
TTAAATAGGAGCGTTAGCTCCTTAGAAGCCCATCACCTGTAGGTGATGGGTAGTTCACCAGTGAATTTTGAGTATGATATCCCTTAAGGAGTGCATCCAGTGGCAGAGCATACATATAACAATACGGTCGGCAGCACGCGTAGCTTTGATAATCCGCAAGCTCTGAGCTTAAATATAACCAGAGAATTTAATATTGCCGATTTCTTATTGCAAGCAGCCGTTGCAGAAAATGGTGACAGTATTGCTATCGTCTCTCCGAGACAGATAATAACTTTTAACCAACTGGTTGCTTTAGTCAATCAAGCCGGCAATTTTTTGCTAAAGCATAAAGTAAATATCGAGCGTCGCGTCTTACTTATGTTAAAAGACAGTGTCGACTTTGTTTCGCTCTTTTTGGCAGCCATAAAGCTAGGCGCCGTTCCCGTAGCTTTACCACCCCAATTGCAAAGACATGAATTGCGCTATTTGCTGGACGAATCCAGAGCAGCAGTAGCAATAGTTGATCCGGAAGATTTTCTTACTGTACGCGAACTTTGCAAAGAATTGCCCTGGAAGACTGAAGTTATTTCCGCTCAGCCATCAGAAATATCTGGGGGCGTCTCTATGCAAGAAGAGCGCCAAGAGCAAAATTCAGAGCTGGCTGCCGCCGCCACAACATGCGACGATACGGCCTTTTGGGTTTATACTCAGGGATCAGCCGGTTTTCCCAAAGCGACCATGCACAGCCATCGCTCTCCTTTATATGCCAGCCAGAGCTACGCTAAAGAAGTGCTCAACCTAGACGAGAATGATATAATAATCAGCACTTCTGCTCTGCACAGCAGCCAAGGATTGATGGAGCGTATTTTCTTTCCACTCTTAAGTCATGCATCTATAGTGATGCTAGAAAATAAACTTAGCGGCTCCGAACTGCTAGAGAAAATGCGCACCCATAAAACCACAGTTATTTTCTCTTCTCCAGATATTTATAGTCAAATTTTACAAGACGCTGAAAACCAACACGAATCTGTCAGTTTGCCCAGTTTGCGAGCTTGCATTTCTACTAACCAGCCGCTCACTTTAGCTACCCAAATTAGTTGGAAGAAAAAATTTGATTTAGATATTATCAATGCTTTAAGCAGCACAGAAGAATTGTACGCTTATATAACCAATCGTCCCGGCCACATCAGAGCTGGTTCATTGGGTCAGGCAGCTCCTGGCTATTCTATTCGTTTAGAAGACAAAAATGGTTTGCATGTCGCTCCTGGACAAATTGGCAATTTGCTTGTCTACGGCGGCTCCACGATGATTGGCTTTTGGAATAAACACAAAAAAACTACTCGCGCTTTAATAGGCCCTTGGCTCGACACAGGCGATAAATGCATCATGGATGAAGATGGCTATTACTACTTTGTCGGCAAACGTGAAGATATGATGCTTATTGACGATCATTGGGTTTCACCAGGCGATGTAGAGCAAAATTTGCTAAGTTTGCCAGAAGTCGCTCAAGCTGCCGTGGTCAGTGCTATCGACAATAACGATAAAATGAGGCTGAGAGCTTATATAGTTTTGGAGCCGAACATAGAGCCTAGCGGAGAAATGGCCACAGCTTTGCGCCTCAGAGCCAACAAGAATCAGCCTTTACATATGCAAATTAAATGGATCGATTTTGTTCCTGATTTGCCCCGTTCCAATACAGGCAAATTGCAGCGCTATAGATTGCGCTAAAAAAAGAAAGCGGCCTACTTTATATATTTTAAGTCGAGCCGCTTTTACTTTATTTGTGGGCCTCCATTTAAAAAAGGAACATTATATTTATAGGAAAGGTCCACCTATCGATTCTTCCAATTTGCTGCGATTTTCACGATTGATCCGCATAGCTTCATTGATACGCTCATTGCCCTGGCGTACTAATTCCAGTCCTTCTTCCAATAGAGCAGGATCTTCGTTTTCCACAAAGGCAAAAAATACTTGCATACCTTGATTGTAAAGTTTAATGCCTTCAAAACCTACATCTAGTTCATCTTTAAAGTCGGCGGCAGCCTCTTCGGGAATATCTATCGAGCGTATTCCCTGCTCCTTTTCAGCCAAAACAGCGGCTGTTTCCTCAAGAAAGTTGGCGAACTCTTCTATACTCCATTCACCAGAGCCAACTTTTTCGACAGCTTGCTCAAAAACTTGCAAGCGTTCATTAACAACCGGAGACTCAACCTTAGGTTCTTCTTGAGTTTCGGTTTCAGAGACATAGCGCGGCAGAGTCGCTCCGCATTTTCGACATATTTTCGCTTCAGACTCGTTATCGAAACCACATTTTACGCAGAACACAAAGATCGACCTCCGAATTTAGCAGGCAAGTTGAGTTTATACCTTCGAAGCGGCAAAACTATGGGTTCGAAGTTTCGAACGAAACAACCCCTTCCCCTTCCAAACAAAAATTAAAGAGAAGTTAAGCTTTAATTGCCTAAAGAGGGAACAGTCTTTGTTTTCTAAAATCTAACCAAAACGAGAATTTCAAAAATAAAGGGCAGGTGGAAAACAAATTGTTAAAAGTCAAATCATTATTTTCCCTAGCGCTTGCCGTTACCGCTTTGGTTATTGTTAGCCTAGGAGCCGCTTTTGCAGCCCAATCTAACCAGGCACGTCAATTGGTAGAATCGTTATACGCTCCCAACGGCGTTATGCCTATTCGTGACTTAGTCATTGAATTGGAATGCTACGATCTTTCCAGCGAAGGCAACGCTTTTGTCTTAGGTTCCAATGATAAAATTTACTTTAAAGCTCCCAATAAGTTACGTATTGACGCCGTTATTAACGATCCCGGCGGCCCTATGGACAAAAAAGAAGCTATAATAATCCGCGACGGTATTAACGTTTGGCACTATATAAGCATGGGCCAATACCCTGTCAAAAAAGCTCTGGATCAGCCCAGCGGCACACTTAATTTACCTTTTAATATTCAAAAATACCCTATTGACGCTAGCAAAAAATATACCATTAAAGGTAAAAAGACTATTGACAACGTTGAAACTGTCGAAGTTCTTATTGAGAATCCCCAAGATGAAAATGATACTAAAACAGTTTATATCGATACTAAGAGATTAGTACCGCTCAGATTAGACGCTATTCGTATAAGCGACAAACAAAAGATCTTGGTACGCGCCGAATATAAAGACATTACTAAATTGGCCGACGGACGTTTCTTCCCCAAGAAGATCGATATTTATGAAAATGACGTTCATAAAAAAATGCGCATTTACAAAGGTTTGGAAGTGAATTGTGGTTTAGATGATTCTATGTTTAACCAAATGCGCGGCTTTGTTAATCCCTAAGTTGCTAAGCCAAAATCGCTCCTAATAGAGCGTAAATTCTCCGCAAAAAAAGGGCCTCGGAACCAACATTCCGGTGCCCTTTTTTACTAAAACCAACTTCACCGATTTGACAAAGCTTCAAACCGGCGAAGTTGAGATGTGCTTAGAAGTCCATATCCATGCAAAGCTTATCGTTAAGATATTGACGTAAATCGGCGATCTTAATGCGCTCTTGCTGCATAGTATCGCGATCACGTACGGTGACGGTATCGTCTTCCAAAGTGTCAAAGTCTACAGTTAAGCAGCAAGGAGTGCCAATTTCATCGTAGCGACGATAACGCTTACCGATTTGACCACGCTCGTCGTAATCTACCAAGAAATGACGACGCAATTTAGCTTCGAGCTCTTTGGCCTTTTCGACTAACTGAGGCTTATTCTTCAAGAGAGGCAACACGGCTACCTGAATAGGAGCTAAGCGAGGATGTAAGTGTAAAACTACACGTACTTCTTCTTGGCCTTTAGCAGAGATGGCAGTATCTTCATCGTAAGCGTCGGCGATAAAGGCAAAAGTAGCGCGGTCTACACCGCCGGAGGGCTCGATTACCCAAGGCATAATGTGCTCATTGGTGTCGGGATCGAAGTAGCTCAAGCTCTTACCAGAGTATTCGGAGTGGCGAGTTAAGTCGAAGTCACTGCGGTTAGCGATGCCTTCTAATTCGCCCCAGCCCCAAGGGAAGAAATACTCTACATCGTAGCAGCCTTTGGCATAGTGAGCTAACTCGTCGGGCTCATGCTGACGCAAGCGCAATTTGTCTTCTTTTATGCCTAATTTCTTATACCAAGCATAACGGCAATCTACCCAACTCTTGAAGGCTCTGTCGGCATCTTCCGGACGAACGAAGTATTCGATTTCCATTTGCTCAAATTCGCGCATTCTGAAAGTGAAACGGCGAGGAGTAATTTCGTTGCGGAACGATTTACCAATCTGAGCAATACCAAAAGGTAATTTGCGACGAGTGGAAGTTTGCACGTTGGCGAAGTTTACAAAAATACCCTGAGCGGTTTCAGGACGAAGGAAAACGCGGGAAGTCTCATTTTTGACTACACCCATTTGAGTTTCAAACATTAAGTTGAACTGACGGACTTCGGTAAGATCATGAGTTCCGCCGGCCGGGCACTCTGCGTCGGGAGTAAGTTCGTCGGCACGGAAACGCTGATTGCACTTGCGGCAGTCTACCAAAGGATCGGAGAAAGCCTGAACGTGGCCAGAAGCTTCCCAAGTGCGGGGGTGCATAAAGATGGCGGCATCGATACCGACCATATCATCTCTTTCTTGCACGTTGGTGCGCCACCAAATGTCTTTGACGTTCTTCTTCATTTGAGCGCCTAAGGGGCCGTAGTCCCAGCAATTAGCCAATCCACCGTAAATGTCGGAACCGGGATAGACGAAACCGCGTCTTTTACAAAGAGAAACTATTTTATCAAACAGATCTTCCTGCGTTTGCTTTTTCATATGAGCTCCAATAACACAAAATAAGGCCAAGCCGAAACTTATTCAAAAAATTGAAAGTCGGCTTGTGCTCAAAAAGATATAGCCGCCCAACACCCTTGAAGGCGGCCAAGTTGAGTATAAAATTTACACGTGAACTTCGGCGTCGCTGAAGATTCTAACGATACGATCGGAAAGAATCATCATTTCGATGGTCTTGGGAGTTAAATCGGCTGAGAAAGCGTTAATAATGTAGAGATTATCTTTTACTCTTCCGCCTAAACTGGTCACCAAACGCTCATCTTCTTCTTTGAGTCCGTCTTTGGTCTGAACAATAACTTGCAGAGGCTCATTGCCTCCGGCGGATAAGGCACCGCGAAGTGCTCCATCGAGTTTTTGGTTGATTAATTTAGCCTGATCCATTCTCTCCTGCGCTCTCCTATCTCTTTAGAGGGCTTCCTGCGCAAAAACCGGAAGCTGCTCAACTAATATATCACAAACTGTGGTTACTCGGCAGAGTGATTGTTCACTTAGCAACTTTTTCTTCCGGTATTGCAAACGTCTCTTCACTGGGACGATTATATATACCCTCAACAAAATCGCCAAAATGGGCGTTCACTATACGCCGTCTTACTTTCAAAGTAGGAGTGATTTCCCCCTCGCTGGCTTTCAGTTCGCGTGGCAATACAGCTATGCGACGTACTTTCTCGTAAGCGGAAAAGCTCTGGCAGCAGTCGGCGATCTCTTTCAAAAGCATCTTTTCTACTTTGACATCTTTTACTAACTCTTCTCTGCTTAAGCAGAGTTCCTGTTCTTGGGCCCACTTCTCGAGCTTTTCGAAATTAGGTACGATTAGTGCTCCGACAAAACTGCGATTATTACCAACAATTACTACTTGTTCAATCCAAGCGCTGCCTTTTATAGCATTTTCCAAAGGTGCCGGAGCGACATTTTTTCCGTTAGAAAGAACGATTATTTCTTTTTTACGATCGGTAATGGCATAGCATTTAGTCACTTCATTATATTCGCCAACGTCACCAGTATGGAAAAAGCCTTCTTCATCGAAAACTTCTGCAGTTTCTTTAGGCAACTTGAAATAGCCGCGCATAATGTTGGGACCTTTAGCGCAAATTTCTCCATCATCGGCTACTTTTATTTGCACGCCTTCCACAGCTTCACCCACTGTACCGGGGTTAATATTGTTAGGTAAGTTGATGCACAATACGGGACTGGTCTCGGTAAGTCCGTAGCCTTCCAAAATGCACAAATTTACATCTAAGAAGAAATTTAAGACATCTAAGCGAGCTGGAGCACCACCGGAAACAAAGAAGCGGATACGTCCACCAGTAGCCTGACGAATTTTGGCAAATACGGTATTGTTTACTAAAGCAAACTCTGCCTTAAGCAAGAATGGCACTTTCCCTTTTTTGACAGCTTCACGATAAGCTCTACCTACGGCCATAGCTCGATGGAAGATCTTATCTTTCAGGCCACCACCGGAATTAGCTACTACTTTAGCAAAGATCTTTTCAAAAAGACGCGGAACGCTAGGCACCACAGTAGGACGCAAAATTTTTAAATCAGCAGGCACGAATTTTATACTGCGCGTATAGCCAATAGCACTACCACAGTAAGTTAAAGCGTAGTAACATATGCGCTCAAAGACATGAGATAAAGGCAAGAAGGACAACTCAACGTCATCTTTATTAAGTCCAACCATTTTGGTAAGAGAGACCATCTGTGAGACGAAATTGCCATTCATAAGCATAGCGCCCTTAGGATTGCCAGTAGTACCTGAAGTGTAAACAAAACTGCATACATCATCAGCTTTAGTCTCTTGACAAATTTTTTCAATAGCTGACCTATTGGCTTCTAAAGTGTCACGCCCGGAATCTAAAAATTCATCCCAGTTCCAAAAGCGAACCCCTTCTTTAACTTCACCTTGATCGGCTTCAAAGTGATCCATGGCCACAATATGGCGAACTTTGGGCAATAAATTATTATTAACGGCTTCTATAGCTTTTTTAATTTGCTCTTTGCAAGAAGCCACCACCACAATAGCATCGCTATTGTCTACGATATAGGCCATTTCTTCGCTACTTAAAGTAGGATACATGGAAACATGGATGCAACCAGCAAAGACAGTACCAAAGTCAACTACTGGCCATTCCGGCCTGTTAGTGGAAAAATTAGCCACACGCTGGAAACGCTCCAAACCCAGCTCCAAAAGCGCAGAGGCGAAGCACAATACTTCTTGATAAACTTCGCCGTAAGTTTTGAAATTAAACTTTTTGCCGTCGCAGCACCCTAAATAAGGTCTGTTAGCGCATTCTTTGGCAATTTTGTTGAATACCTGAGGCAAAGTGGTAATTTCGGCCTCTTGAGCCCAATCTAACAAGCTTTGATTGACGGGGTAATCACTTAAAAAATCCATATAGCCAAAAGTTCCTACTTTTTATGATTTAAAATTGCGAAGTTCAGCAATACCGCTCCCAAGCGCAGCCGATCGCCGTTATTTAGACCGCGCTCGATACCTTGGGGCAGCCTTTCACCATTGATAAAAGTGCCATTACCACTGCCAACATCTTCTATAAAGACACCAGTCACATCATGGCGCAACAAAGCGTGCCTTTTAGATACAGTAGCACCGCCGCGCAATCCTTCAAAATCGAGTTTCAAGCCGTCGTCCAGCTGCCCAGGGCCACGTCCCAGCAATATTTTGTCAGAGTTTAGGCAAAAAACTCGCCCACTGTCGCTGTCGGTAAAAGAAGCATATCCACCTGTCGATGCGGCAGCATAAGCGGGCGCGACAGGTGTGGGCGCGGCAGCATAAGCGGGCGCGACAGGTGTGGGCGCGGCAGCATAAGCAGGCGCGGCAGGTGTGGGCGCGGCAGCATAAGCAGGCGCGGCAGGTGTGGGCGCGGCAGCATAAGCAGGCGCGGCAGGTGCGGGCGCAGCCTTATGGCGCGAGGGGAAAATGGGCGTAGGTGACGGTGCCGGCTCCAAGCGAGCGGCCGCAACGTATTTTTGTATTTGACCGCCTTGCTTTAGCGAGGCGCCGCAATTATCACAGAACTGAGCTCCGACTAGATTGTCTTGGCTACAGAATGGACACTTCAATAAAGTTGTACCGCCTTTGGCTAAAATTTTGCCTATCAAACACTTAATTTCTACGAAGAAATTTTCCTCTAAGACTGAAAGAGCAGGCCTCCTGGTGGTTCATTGCCGGAAGTTTTTTTTCCTACTTTTGTACTTCTTATTTCGGCCGGTTCGTGTTAATATTCTCCTATGTTGACCAGAGAAAATATCAAATGTTTAGTTATTGAAACCAGACTTGACCACAAATTAGCCGAGCACGAGTTATCTTGTTTAGAGCGCTCTATGCAACTGAGAAAAGATCAGTTAGTTGCCTATGATGTTTTAAATAACCCTTTGGAAATCGGCTTGGAAAAAGATTATCAAGCTGTCATTATCGGAGGTACCGGAGATTTTTCCGTAGTTAACGACCGTCCTATTTTTTATGAAGCTTTGCTTAAATTTGTGCGCCACCTTTGCGCCATTTCTTTTCCTACTTTAGGATTATGTTATGGCCATCAAATTTTAGCTCAAGCTATGGGAGGCACAGTTATCACAGAAACTCACGAGCGCAGTGAAACTGGTACTTATTTGATGACCCTTACCAAAGAAGGACGTGCCGACGAGTTGTTGGCCGATTCGCCGGACTCCTTTTATGCTCAACAAGGCCATCATGACGCCGTAACTTCCATGCCCGATTCGTTTATTCGCTTAGCCTACAGCGATCGCTGCACTTGGCAAGCTATGCACTTAAAAGGCAAACCTGTTTACGGTTTCCAATTCCATCCCGAGCTAATTCGCCAAGATCTAGTTACCCGTATGACCGCCTACGCTCACATTTACGCAGCTGAGCCTGGCAAATTGGAAAAAATAATCGACGCTATCAAAGAAACTGACAATCAAATTATTGTGAAAAACTTCATAGATAAAGTTGTCATGCCTCACTGGAATAATCAATAAAATTGCTTTTGTCGGCAACTTTGCCTAAGTAGACGAAAAGAAAGGCTGCGTCCACATGGTTTGTACCAATTGCCATAGTCAAATAAACGAAGATTCTTTAGCTTGCCCCGTCTGCGGTAAGCAATTAATTTTGGACAAAGCAGAAGCAAGCAACATTATCGGAGCCACAGTGCGGAATTCGGTACCGGCCTCCGTGGAAGTGGTCACTGAATTTATGAACAGTACTGCTGATGCAGCCAAAGATATTCAAGAATATCTTTCAATTAGGCAACAAGTTAAAAATTTAGCAGCCGTTCAAGCTCAACCCATTCTTACTGCTCTTCAGAAGATAAATGCTCTGCCTACCGACGCCAAGCATCCCGGAGAAGCCTTGCTCTTTTCCGCCTCGGCAGTATACGGTGGCACAACCGCCTATATGCAAAATGCCAAAATCGAGCTTACTCCCTGGCGCCTTATTTTTTATGAGCATATGAATACGCGCTCCGGTTTGCTTAATATCGTAACTGCCGCTATTGCTCCGCGTTACAGCTTCAGTATCGCTTTGAAAAGAATTATAGAAATCAAAAAATACGAAGTAAATTACAATCCTGGTCACTTGCTTATTCTTGAAGAAGATGAACAAATCATTATTCAAACTCAAGATTATTTTCGCTTTGATAAAGCTTTGCGTATAGCTGTCGATACCATACGAACAAATCCTAATAAAGTGCTCTAAAAAAGGAATTATCTTTTAATAGATATTAATATGAGATATTTAAGTGCCGCAATTTTAAGTGTAGGTCTTTGGTTAAGTAGTTGGCTACCTACCCAAGCTGAATTAGTACCTCCTCCGGTACAGGATTTCAGTCATACTAATGCTTGCACTCCTGTCTCCCGCAAAGCGGTTATCCAGGCAAATTCCCATCTTTACGTAAGTCCACTCTCTTCTATAGTCAGTGCTCGCGTTGGCAAAAGCAAAAAAAAAGTAAGAGTAACATCAGCTTATACTGCCGCTGATGGCGCCCGCTGGCTTAAAGTAGTCCTTCCTGACGGTCGACAAGGCTGGACTTTGCAAAGCAACATGCTCGGCGTAGTTGATGCTCGCACCTTTGCCTTAAGACATAGCAAAGCTATAAAGAAGAAACGTGGCGCTTTAACTAAATTTGCTCAAAATCGGCCAGTTATATTTTGGACTTATCCCAATTCCGGAGAGATATACGCCCAAGCTGATGGCGATCCCGAAATGGGTATAGGTTATGATCAAGTATGCATCGATCATCACCAACGTGTTTGGGGCCATGTTGCCTATTATAGAGCCATACGTGACGTCTGGATTTGCTTGAGCGCTCCACACAGCACTTCATTTTAGCGTTTTTGCGTTATGTAATGTTATTGTTTTGTAGTTTTTCACTGTAGAGACGCTAATAGTGTACGGCCCGCCCGTTAGCTATTTTGTGTTAGCTTAATTTTTTACCATATCTACGCTCCGGCTGACTGGCCTAATGGCCAGAGGCCTGCGCTACCGATATGGCGAAAAAATTTCGCTGTAAGTTATGGCTGCGGGCTCATGTCCATGTTGGCTGGCTCCAGCAGCGGCTCTTCCAGGCTCGAACTGGCCTAACGGCCAATATTCTTCGCCTTCCATCGCCCCTGCCTCCGCCTGTTGATCAAAAACTACACTTTGTCTATACACTGTGCATACACCCACGCCAACCGATTAGCAAAGCTAAGGACTACAACCAAACATATTTACGCTATGCATGTTAGCGCTAAACTTATAGCCTCGTTGCTTAGTTCGTTATATCCCTCCTCGAAAACATCGCTAACGCGATAAAGTTTTCTCCGGTGGGTATAACGAACATTTCGGGCGGCTATAAATTTCATTTACGTAAACGCAATTTTTCGTGGCTTATAGTGCGGCTGGCAAAAAGGCAAAAAAAAACGCCCTGCCTTGCGACAGAACGTCTTTTTCTTTTGAAAATATTTTGAACAG
>SFMI01000003.1 GCA_004554425.1 Candidatus Saccharimonadota bacterium
TAAACCGCGCATGGTACGCGAAATTGCCGAAAATCAGGGCATATCAGAAAAGTACATAAGCCACTTAATTATTGACTTGCGCAAAGCTGGCTTTATTAAATCTATTCGTGGAGCCGGCGGCGGTTATCGTTTAGCCAAATCTCCTCAGCAAATTAAGCTTCTGGATATTATCGAAGTAATGGAAGGGACGATCAATTTAGTAAATTGTACGGAAAAGAATCAAATTTGTCAGCGTTCAGTTTTATGTCCGGCTAAAGATATTTGGCTACAAATTTCTCAAGAATTTCGTACAGTTTTGGCTAAATACACTTTGCAAGACTTCCTTAATCAATATATGGCTAATGGGGAGCAATTTTTAGACTATTGCATTTAGTGTTATTATCCACATTAACAACTGCAAAAACAAAATAATCCTCGGAATGGCTTCTTGGTAGAAGCACATTCCGAGGATTAGAGGAACTGAATATAAAGGACAAGCTAAAAAATTTTGAGCTCGCCCCAAGCTTACTTTATTACCACGGGAAGAGCATTAAAGCTACCGACTTAGTCCAGTAAGCGACAGCCTGATCCCACTTGCCACGCTGGTAGTAAAGGGTACCCAAGTTGTGGTAAACATGCCAGAACTTAGGATTGAGTTGCACTACTTTGTCCCACTCTAAGCAAGCTAATTCAATCTTACCTTGCTCCAAATAAGCTTCACCTAAGTTGTAGTAGGCTTGCCAATAACGACTGTTAATTCCAGCGACTCGCTGCCATTCAACTACAGCCGCTTCAATCTGAGCTCGCTGATAATAATAGGTATTACCTAAGTTCCAGTGAGCAGGCCAATGCTGATCCTCAAATTGAACAGTCTTTTGCCATTGGTTGATAGCTTCATCAAATTGCGACAAGTAGAAATAGGCATTGCCAAGATTGTAGTGGGCTTGCCAGAAGCCATATTTGGCCTGAGTAGCTTTTTCCCATTCAGGGATAGCTAACTCGACTTCGCCTCGATCGTAGTGTAAGTTGCCCAAGTTGTATCTGGCTTCAGCGAAATCAGGGTTGACTTCCAAACACTTTTGCCACAACTCTACAGCACTATCGACCTCGCCGTCTTCCATATGCATACTGCCAATATTGTAAAGAGCAATAGCAAACTGAGGATCGAGCTCCAAAGCCTTATTCCAATAATCTTTGGCTTCTTCTTTGCGTCCCTTGCGATAATAGGCGTTACCTAAATTGTAAAGGACTTCGGCAAACTGAGGATTGAGAATTAAAGCTTTTTGCCATTCTTCAATAGCTGAGTCGAGCTTGCCTAAACGGAAGTAACCATTACCTAAGTTGTAATAAGCAGGAGCAAACTTAGGATTTAAGACGGTAACTGTGCGATATTCCTCGATGGATTCTTCAATTTCGCCATTACGGTAGTGAGCTGAACCTAAGTTGTAGTGGGCAACAAAGTTGTTAGGGTTCAGATCGACAGCTTTACCATATTCGGTAATAGCATCGCGCAAACGGCCCATACCATCTAAGGCTGTACCTAAGTTGTTGTGAGTTAAGGCATTGTAAGGATCGAGACCGGTGGCTTTATTCCACTCCATAACGGCCAAGTCCAGCTTGCCTTGCTTATAATAGTTGTTACCTAAGATATTGTGTAAAGCCGCTTCGGAAGGGCTAATCTTACTAACGTTGCTAGGCTCTTCACCGGCACCTTCGATTTGCAAATCTTTAATTAAATCGGTGACAGTTTGGTAACGCTCTGCCGGATCTTTCTTTAAGCAACGTAAAATAGCTTGTTCCACATTACGAGGAATAGCCATATTGTAAGTTGTAGGCGGTTCTGGTTCTTTAGTTAAGTGGAGCTGAATAACAGCAGGAAGGTTGTCTGCAATAAAAGGCACACGCCCAGCCATCATCTCGTAAAGCAAGATACCCAAAGAATAAATATCGGCGCGACGGTCAACTTTTTCACCGCGTGCTTGCTCAGGAGAGAAATAGAAGCATGAACCTATAACTTGCCCAGGCTGGGTGAGAGTTTGAGAAGCTTCTACCCAAGCGATACCGAAATCGCCAACTTTTACATCACCGTTGTCGGTAACCATAATATTACCCGGCTTGACGTCACGGTGAACAATACCATGCTGGTGGGCATAATCTAGAGCACGGGCGGCAGGAATGAAAATTTGCAAAGCCTCCTCGATACTGAGGTGGCCATGCTCCTTCATGTATTTATCTAAAGAAACGCCCTGAATAAACTCGAAGACTAAGAAATAAATGCCTTCATGCTCATTAATATCATAAATTGCGGTAATATTGGGGTGATTTAAACGCGCCGCAGCCTGAGCTTCGCGGATGAAACGATCTTTGCACTCAGGATTGCCAACTAGCTGTTGAGAGAGGATTTTAATGGCGACTGAACGGTTTAACAAAGGATCGTGTCCTTTGTAGACGACACCCATTCCGCCTCGTCCCAACTCTTCTATAATGTGGTAGCGACCGATAGTCGCACTAACCATTGTCATGTACTGCCCGGCTCCTTAGCAGAATTTAAGCCCGCTTACAGAACGAATCTGCCTTCTTTCCGAAAGAAACAAAAAATAAACGACAGCAAGCGCAGTAAGCCCTATCTACATTCCACCAAGAAACCGGAACTTCCTACTATATAGAAAGTTACCTCTTAGCTTCTCTCCATCTCTTCACGAGCTGGGTTGTGAGAGCCTATGCGCAAATTGGGGCACTCTCGCTTTAAAGTCTCAATAAAAACTGGAACTCCCAAAGCTTTTTCAGTAGGTGGATCTATTTGTGTAAAGAGCCAATCGGGATCGATATTTAAGTTACGCAATTGCACCATATTGACATCAAGCTCATTAAACATCTTTACCGAAGCTTCCACTTCTCTGGGAGTATCGGTTAAACCAGGAAGTAAAAGCAAATTGACAGAGATCCACACCTTATGCTCACGCCCTAACTTAATAGTTTGCAAAACGTCAGCAAATTTATAGCCTCTAGGTTGATAGTAACCATTGTAGGTTTCTTCCCTGGCCGAGCACATAGAAACACGCATAGAAGTAAGGCCAGCTTCAAAAAGCTTGAGAGCATTTTGAGGCAAAGAGCCGTTAGAATTCATGTGCAAAGTGCCCTTATCGGTATGTTGACGGATAATTTTAATAGCCTCGGCAGCTCTAGCAGCTTGCAATAGAGGCTCACCTTCGCACCCTTGACCAAAAGTAAAAATAGGACGCTCCGCCCGTCCGATATGGAAAAGCCCAAGTTCCACAATTTCTTCTACTGAAGGAGTAAAGTTTAAGCGAATTTGAGGAGAAGGCGGCGCTCCGTCTGGTTGTTTGGAAATGCAACCACGGCAGCCAGCATTGCATTGAGGCGAAATAGGAGAAGCCCCTTCCCAACGGCCATAGAAAATATTTTGCGCATTGTAGCATCCATACTCTTTGGCACAAATTTCTAGCTGGCCCAACAAACGGTTGTTGGGGAAACGCTCCTTAACTTCCTTAATGCAATCATCCAATTCAGGCAAAGCATACTTGCAAGGATCCCAGCGCGGATTATTTTCTGTTTGTACAGCCGCGCACCAAAGCTGGCCATGATGTGAAAAGACAGCCGTATAACCGAAAATCGGCAATATCTCGGATCCAGCTTCAACTTCCCAAGCCGGCAACAAAGTTCTGGTCCAGCCAGAAGGCAGCTGAGCAGCCAAAACGTAAGCGCTTTCACAAATTAAAGGCTCGTTGTCGGTACTTTCACCTACCTCCCAGGCTAATGGTAAACGACCTGGCAAGTATTGCAACTGTGTATTTTCCGGTAATGGCGACAGTTCGTCGCGATGCGGCGGACGTATAGTCATGCCACTGCGAGCAGCGGCCCGCAAACTAGGTTCATCCCAAAACTGACCTTCTTCGTCGGAACATACCAAAGCCCAAGCGGCCTCGGTAGGAGTCGCAACCTTTTTGGCTTGCCCCTCAGTATTTTTATGTTTACCGGAGGCAGACGACGCATTATGTTTATGTTTATTTTTGGAATTATATGATTTGCTCATATCTATACTGTCCGCCAACTCTTTGCCACTTTATCCAACGTTCTGACTAGAACTTACAGACGAAGGTTCCTTAGTCTTATTCTTTTTGAAACGCCCTAAGAAGTCCTGATTGTCGGTGGTCTTCTTAAGATTTTCAAGCATAACGATAGTTGGATCACGATCTCCGGAATAGCTATCCAAAGTATGTCTCAAAAGCGTCATGGTTGAGAGAGTAGAAGCATCTTGCAAATATTCATCATGACGTGTACTGCTCTTCTTAATATCAATAGCAGGATAAATACGTCTTTCAGCCAGTTTGCGAGAAAGGCAAATTTCGTTGTTACCCGTACCTTTAAATTCTTCGAAAATAACTTCGTCCATGCGCGAGCCAGTTTCGATTAAAGCAGTTGCCACAATAGTCAAGCTGCCCCCATTTTCGAATTTGCGAGCTGAGCCAAAGAAATGCTTAGGAGTACGCAAAGCCGAAATATCTAAGCCACCAGACAAAGTACGTCCCGAATTGGGAGTGGCATTATTGCAAGCGCGCCCCAATCTAGTGAGAGAATCGAACAAAATAACCACATCTTTGCCCAATTCTGTCAGACGTCTAGCTCTTTCCAAAACTAATTGAGTAATGAAAGCGTGATTTTCCGGTTCTTCATCAAAAGTAGAAGCTACAACTTCACCTTTTATAGAGCGTTCCATATCGGTTACTTCTTCGGGGCGCTCATCGATTAAAAGAGCCATCAAAACAGTATCTGGATAGTTGGTGGCAATACCGGCGGCAATTTTCTTTAAGCAAATAGTCTTACCAGCTTTGGGAGGAGCCACAATCAGAGAGCGCTGTCCCTTACCAATGGGAGCGAAAAGATCGATCATACGGGCAGTCATATCGCCGCTGGAAGTCTCTAAGCTATAGCGCTCATTGGGGAAAATAGGCACCAATTCATCAAAAGAAGGACGATGGCAGGCTTTCTCTACAGGTAAATCGTTAATTGAAATAATTCGCTCCAAATCATAAGAGCGTTCGCCGCGCTTAGTGGATCTAACTACGCCACAAATTTTATCACCGATACGTAAAGAATATTTCTTTATCGTAGCATAACCGACATGAACATCATTGACACTGGGCTTATAGCTGCAACCACGTAAGAAACCATAATTCTGCTGACGGATATCCAAAATACCAGTGACAATAGGAACATACTCCTCATGCTCAGCAATAAAATCATCATATTGATCGTCGGAGTCATAGTCTTCATAATAAGTGTTGTCATAGCGGCTATAATTATTGTCATTGTTATAGCTAACTCGACGAGGCTCGTACATATTACTCAATTCACGGCGGCCATAACGTGTATCGTCCATATAACTGTTTTTTACTTGGCGCTGCTGAGTGTAACTATCGTCTTCGAGATCGTCATAATCATTTTCGGCTTCCAAATTGCGGCGCATATCCGGCTGAGGAAGGCGATTTTTACGACGCAAATCGGCTTGTCTTTCAATACTTATGCGCGGAATGGAAGGGCTCTGACGCAAACGAGCAGGCTGCCGCACTTCTTCTTCAATAGAATCTTCAACTTCATTAACTTCACTATCAGCAGGGCGACTATTGTAAAGATCGCGTTGACGCACCGTGTATTGCTGTCTCTGCTTACCTCGTTCTCGACGAGGAGGTTTGCTTGCATATTTATTGTCAACACTAGGAGCAGCGGAATACGGCTCCGGCTGACTTTCTTTTGTTTGAGGCAAAACAGGCTCGGGGTAAACGACCTCGGCATTTTCTTCAGCAACGGTAGTATGCTCTTTATCAGCTTCTACTTCACTGACATACGGCTTGCTCATAATAGCCTTGTGCTCAGCAGAATACTGAGGACGGCGGCCACGACGAACTTTGACTTCGGCAACTTCGGGTAGAACCGTAATGCGTTCCTGATTTTCTAAAATAATACCGATAAGATCTTCATGCTTTAAACGGCTTAATTTAGGACACTTTATATTGTTGTTGCGAATAATATCTTGCAGTTGAGTCCTATTGTAAGAAGTCAACATTTCGAACGTGAGATTTGCCATATATTATTTATACGCTCCTTCGCTTAGTCTATTTTATTGACAATACTCCAAGCCAATCTCGGACACTCAATCATTGAGAATGCCGAAAATTCTGCCCATGATGCAGAACTAAGAACAAAAAAAATGCCTATGTTTGGGAATATACTATTATTAGAAATACTCTATTTTTGTTAGTTGGACAGTTTTTTTAGCTTTTTATTTTTTAAACTGTCAAACGTACTTTTTTTATGGCTACGATTCCAACCGCAGCGAATATTGTAAGTTCTATAAATAGATAAGTAACATTAGGCATTATATTTGCCCAAGTTCCAGAAGTAAATATTAGCTTGCAAAATCCATCGTACAAGTACCAAGTCGGCAAAAAGTAGGCAATTTTTTGCATTAAAGCATTATAATCAGCCATAGTAACCGGCATAATAAGTACTAAATAAATGAGTGAATTGAGGGCCCCGCAAGCCGATTGGCTTTTTACAGAAGCGCCCAAAATAATTCCGCCTATAGCAAAAATAAGTGATCCCAGACAAATTAAAACAATAAGCGGAAGGAATGAAGCTTTTACAACACAGCTAACCGCAGCTACCAGTATTGTTGATAAAGAAGCTAATATAAAACCGCTGGCGATCTTACCTCCCAGAATTTCAGCCCAGCTGACCGGTGCTAAAAGCACAGCGCTCATAGTCTTGTTTTCTAATTCCTCCGCAAATGTGGAAGAAGTTACAGAAAGAGCTCCTAGGCAAGTAAAAACCATCCATATGGGCAAAAACGCCAAGGCCATACTCCCACCGCCATCGGAAGGGTTAATTTTTGTTACCCTAATATCGGCAGGAATTTCCTGACCAACCATTTGACGCAAAGCAGTACGAACCAATTCGCGAGCAGTCAAAGATTTAGCTAAGCTGCTCTCATCGACGCATAATTCAAGAACAGGAAACGAGTCGCGGTGCAGCTCTTCATCAAAATTGGCTGGTATATTTATAGCCAAGTCTAATTTTTTGCTGCGCACATTATTCTTTAATTCTTCCCAACTTTCCGAGGTTGAGACGACACTGCATCCCCCGTTAAATTTCATGCTGTTAACTAAACCGGAATTTGTATTTCCACAAACCCCGACTCTGACAAAAACAGGGTCTTCCACATTAAGTACGTTTGTAAAAAAAGCTACAACTAAAACAGGCCCCAATAAAACAAACAAAAGACTATGGGAATGTAAAGCATCCTTCAAGTCTTTGCATAGAAAGGCAAAAACTGTACCAAACATTTTTACAAACTAAAAATCGCTGTGAATGTCCAACAAGAAAAGCAACAAACGGACAGATTATAATTTCCTGTACTCGCAACGCTATAATACATTTCCAAATATGGAAAAGTCAAGTTTTCCCAAAGCACGCCTAAGTAAAACTAAAACCTAATATAATCGTCTTTTCTTGCTTTTTAACAAAAAAAACGCCGACCATTCTTTAATACAGCCGACGCTTGCAAACATTATTGGGAATTTTTATCCTTCGATTTCGCTCTCACTCTCTTCAGGAGCAGAAACTTCTTCGTAAATAGAGTCGACATCAGCAAATTTATGTTGCTCTAAGTAGCTAACCACCTCGCCAGAATCGACAGCAGGTACCGAAGCTATTGTACACTGGAATCCCATCTTAACCTTATCTTTGGTGGCTTCGATAACCTTAAAGTTGTAGCTATCTTCATTTTTAATTTTGGCAGCGCACTTCTCGGCGGCTTTCTTGTCCGAGAATTTTTTACGAATTCTTAAGGTGGTACCGTTATTGGTAATTTCTAATCCTAAGCTTCGGATACTACTCTTCTGAATTAAAGCTTGACCTAAAGCCTTAACCATAGCATTATCCATGCCATCCATTACCAAGTAAAAACCATTCGGAACTTGGAAAGTATGTTTGACGCTAGAAGTACTAATCTCGTAGCCACGCCCGTTAAACTCTTTCTTCATTGCCGCAACGTCTTTCTGGTTGGCCGTAAAAGCGGTCACTTGTACGGTACGGGCGTCGACAGCCGCTGTTTCCGAATTGACATAATATATGGCTCCACCGGAAAGCAAAGCAATGACAAGACTGAGTCCTAAAAGAAGCCTGCGAATCTGAGTAAGTTCTAAAGTCACCTTCCCACACCTCTGCATAGAGTGTCGGCGCATTTTCTCTGCGCTATAGTCTCACTCCTGCCCTAAAGGCGGAGCAATTTAGCTATGTGAAAAACTACAGTTCATCAACTTGAGGCTCCCGTCCCACAAAATGGCTAAACAACTGCTCCAATCCGGGCGCTTGGGTTATAAGTCGTCCTCCTCGACGCACAGTAATTTCTGCTGGCAAATATTGGCGACATAAATCTTGAGGATTACCGCAACAAACTAAACGTCCACCATCCAAAATAGCGACTTGAGCACACATTTCTTCGGCTTCTTCTAGATAATGGGTAGTCAGAAATACTGTGCCTCCATTTTGACAATATTTGTCTATTAAGAGACGCACTTTGGCAGCAGCGTTGGGATCAAGCCCGGCAGTTGGTTCATCGAGAAAGAGTAGTTGGGGACGCCCTATCAAGGCTCTAGCCAAAGCTAAACGCTGACGCATTCCTTTGGAAAGTGAAGCTACTCGAGATGCTGATTTGTCAGTTAAATTGACTAATTCCAAAAGTTCTTGAACTCTCTTTTTAGGATCGTCAAGCCTAAATATATGAGCAAAAAATAGCAAATTGTCAGCGACAGATAAACGCTCGTAATGACCAGCATTTTCCGGCATTACGCCGATTAAACGGCGCAATTGCGCTCCCTGAGCGTAAGGATCAAGCCCCAAAACTTCAACTTGACCAGACGTTTTGGCCAATTGACCACAAAGAATGCGCACAGTAGTAGTTTTGCCAGCTCCATTCACTCCCAACAAACCGGTCACTAAACCTCTGTAGGCAGTAAAAGTCAGCCCCTTCAAAACTTCTGCTTTTCCGTAATTGCAATATAAATCTCGAACTGTAATCACAGCCTCAGATTTTTGTTCTGCTTGCGGAAAATTTGTTTCGCCTAACATTCTAAAGACCGACTTTCTGCAAAATAGACCACAATAAACCGGCGCAAACAAAAAACCATGGCAACAGCAAGCGCCATAAACGCGGATAATAATTATATGTTTTAGTTCCCACCCTCAACTTGGATACGCAAATAGCTAAGGTACAACCATTAAGCCAGCCTTCACACTCTACTAAGGCTCCTTCAGAGGCTTGCCAACCGACAAAAGATTCTAAACGCACCAATTTTTTATTCTCTTCCGAAAGATCTAGCCAAGTGTCATCCAGCCCAGGAGTATCTTGGCGCCTAGCCAGACCAGAAATAACTATAGGCATATATTTGCACTTTTGCTCGGAAAGATCGACTTGTTTCCAGGGTAACGGACGTCCTCCAGCATATTCGCTATTTATTTTAGCAATATATCCAAGTCCCAAAAATAATATAGGAGCTCCCCATAAGCCTTGTGCAAAAACGGCCCATAAAGTCATAACTAAAAACAACAGCCAAGGAAACCAAAGTCCGACCAAAGGCTTGGGCAGCGCAGGAGGAAGGCCTTCACGCCCAGCCCAAAACCAAGCAGCGTCTCGCTTAGCTTCTGCGAAATCGACTGTAGAGAGCATATCCAAATCGGCCATCCAAGCCGGCACGCGCACAGCCCTCCCCAATGGGATAAGCAAACTTTTTCTAATAAACTCGGAGTCAGAAGCCCCTACCAACTTGAGTGACGGCCTAGCCCAACGCAACGGACTTTCTAAGCAAAACGCCAACCAGCCGAAACCACGTCCCAAATGCCAAAGCGGCCCTTGGGAAAAATGCAAACGACCATAATCGGAAGTAAAAGACTCAAAGGCTCTGAGTAAAGCTGGAAAAGCTAATAAATTGCCATAAATCCAGCCATAACTTTTGCTCCAACTGTTGCGTAAAATAAATTCTAAATGGTTATCTTCTTTGTCTAAAAGATCGCGAGCAGCTTCAGTAGCAATTAACTGACCATCTAAGATAAAAACAAAAGGGCAAGTTCCGGGAATAAAAAAAACGCCATTAGCTTCCGCCTCTTTCACTCCCAGCAGCAAACGCAACAATTTTGTACCGCCAGCAAATTGAAGAAAGAAGGCCAATAAAGCACAAAAAGCCCCCCAGCTAAGCGGGAGGGCCGATAATATAGGCAAAAAAAGGAACAAAAACAAAAATACTAACAGCCATAAGCCGACCGACCAAACTAAAGCCAAGGCCAGCTTACCGCCTTGGATCATTTTAGATAGTTCCCCACTGTTCTTCTAATTCTTTACGTCCGGAGCGATTGATGCGCTTGGCTTCATTCAACATATTGTTACCCTCAACGATGCGCTCCATGCCCAAATCGAGGTGGGACAAATCGCCATCCTCAACATAATAAGACATCTCTTGCATACCTTCTTCGAAAAGGTTCATACCGTTTAAGCCGTGCTCTACTTCTTCGGCAGCATATTCACCATATTCGTTTTGGGTAATGATTTCTTCGATCTCACCGCGTAAATTGCCAAGTTGCTCATAAACACCGCTAAGGAATTCATAGAACTCTTCAGGTCCCCACTCTTCTGAGCGCACTTTTTCAACGGCATCGGCAAATTGCTTAACGCGGCCGGACTGTTCCTCCACCTGAACCATAGCGGAAGTATCCATACGAGGAAGAATGGCGCCACAGTTCTGGCACTTTTTCAAATTCTTTCCCTCGTTTTGGTATCCACATTGCATACAAATAATCAATTTGCTTCCTCCCAAACGCTGCAGAGCTTCTAAGCGAAATGCTGACCCAGCGGTCTGTCTGCAAAAAAATTCATATATAAAAGTTTGAATTGGCACTTATCTAGCGGAAGTAGATATGACAGCTATCCCAAAAGCAGCAGCTCAACTCCAGCTCTAGGCACATAGATGGCCCGCCTCTTCTAAGCAACAGCACCAGGCATCCCTGCGGTACCAACCGACAATCCGGTCGCCTCAATACCACCTCCCGCCAATTCGTTCGCCGATTTAGACTTCCTGCCTCAGTGATAAAAGCCACCAGCTGTAAACTTAAAGAGAAACTAAAAAACGGCAGCAATGCTTCACGCTGAGTGAACAAAACTGCCGCTTTGGTTGCTAAACCAACATGCCACAAATTAAGTCAGAATTTTATCAGACAAGTGGCCGCCTTCAAGATGAAGCACACGCTTAGCGTAACCAGCCGCTTTGGCATCGTGAGTGACCATAACAGTAGTTATATGTTGGTTTTCATTGATAGCTCTAAAGACGTCCAATACTTCTCTGCTGGAACGCTCGTCTAAATTGCCCGTTGGTTCGTCTGCCAGAATCAGACCAGGCAAGTTGGAAAGAGCTCTCGCAATAGCTACACGCTGTTGCTGACCGCCAGAAAGACGCAATACGGAGTCTTTGGCTCTGGCGTCAAGACGCACCAAACGCAGCAAAGTCATAGCCTGATCAACTTGCTCCTTATAGCTTTTGCCTCCGCATAATTGCATAGGTAATTGGACATTTTCCAACACAGTCAGAGTGGGCAACAAGTTATAAGATTGAAAAACGAAACCTATATGGCGCAAGCGAATTTGCTCGCGGATATCTTCTCCAGCTCCACTGGTATCGCGATCTCCTAAAAGCACTTTGCCATAGCTGGGCGTGTCTAAACATCCCATCATGTTAAGCAAAGTAGTCTTACCCGACCCGGACGGCCCCATAATCGAGACGAAATCACCATGCGGAATAACTAAATTGACATTTTCGAGGATCTTTACTGGCCCACTGCGAGCATCAAAATATTTGTGTACACCTTGAAGTTCGACCTTCACTATTCCCACCTCAATCCAGAAACGATATCAATACGCCAAACCAATATTGAAGGTATGGCCGCTCCAACTAAGCCCACAAATATGGAAAGAGCGAGAGCTTCAGCTATCAAAGGTACAGTAATCGAAGCCAGAGGGAATGAAAGTTGTAAAATAACTATCATAGCTCTGTTTAGCAAACCAGATCCCAACACTCCAAAGAAGATACCAATAAATCCGCCCACAAATGAAAGGATAATAGACTCAGTAACTACCATAGCAATTACGGTAGTTCTGGCCGCTCCAATAGCCCTCAAGGTGGCAAATTCGCGCATACGCTCATAAGTTGACATAAGCATAGTGTTCATAGCTGCCGTAATAGCAATAAGGACACCAATAGCGGAAATAGCAAATTGTAAGTACCAAGCGTATTCGATATAATCGTTGGCAGCGCCTAAATAATCTTTGCGCGTGGCAATCTTGACGCCAGGAATCTTGAAGCCTTCCAATTTACGCACAACTTCTTTGTCGCGATGTGGGTCCTTCAAACGCACCCACAGCTCGGAAGCGCCTTTGCCGTCGGTAGTAGCATTGGCAGAATCCCAGGAAATATAGGCAAAATAATCTTGGAAACCGGCTCCAGCCTCAACGATACCGGCCACTTTATAGGAAGTCTGACCATGCTTAATAGTATCGCCGACAGAAAAACCTTCAGCTTCAGCCAACCCTTTGCCAAGAACTACTTGTCCTAGCTTCAAATTGGTCTCACCCTCGACGGTTTTTAAAGCTGGCATGAAAGTGCGCCATTTCATTGGCTCTACCCCCAAAGCCATAATCATGCCTTTTTTGCCAGTCCATTGAGCTCTGATAATAGGACACACGTCAGCCACATTATCGACAGCTTCTATACGACCAATCCAACCAGTGTTAATCGTATCAGAAGTCATACCGATAGTACCGACAGGACCCGTAGGTAAAGGAGCAGCGGTGTTAGGTACAACATACACGTCTACAGCTCTTCCGTCTAATTCTAGTGACACTCTTTGGTACATACCTTCCGCTAGTGAAACCATAGCCACAAAAGTGCCTACAGCCAGAAGTACGCCCACCAGAGTTAGGAGGCTGCGCTCACGCCTACGCCATACGTTGCGTATAGCCAGAGTGATAGCTACCATACTTGCCCCTTTCCTTAATTGTCTAAAGACCCTTAATTTCCAATAACTTTATTGCCAAATAATCAATTAAAAAAGATCACTTAAGAAAGTGAAACAGCCAATTCTGCCACTCTCCAGCCCCTTAACTGAGGGAATAGCTTAACAAGACAACACGAAGCGGCTGCAGATTATTTCTGCAGCCGCAGCTATGCAAACTATCAATATTTTAGAAAGTCTGCAACTTACTACTGGATGGAAGGCCTGCTGCGGCGACGATAAGCCGACTCATAATAATCTTGGGAATCATTTATAGGAGCCTGCTGAGGAGCGAAAGTCACCTCTTCGGCGGAATTGCCAAAGCTGAAGTCTTCTTCAACTCCTTGATCGCTATCATTCATAGTGGGGAACTTAGTAGCAACTACGGTAACGCGCACTTCGTTCTCCATATTTTCATCGGTAACAGAACCGAAAATAATATTGGCGTCAGGATCGACAGCTTCATAAATAACATTGGCGGCATCTTGCAATTCTTTCATAGTGAAATTGCTGGAAGCCACTACGTTAAAGAGCACACCTTTGGCACCGTGAATGTTGCCTTCCCAAAGAGGACTGTCAATAGCCTGGCGAGCAGCATTTTCGGCACGGTTTTCACCTTCGGCCGAACCGATACCTAACAAAGCAGAGCCAGCGTCAGTCATAATAGTACGGACATCGGCGAAGTCTACATTTTGCTCACCGCAAGCAGTAATGATTTCGGAAATGCCTTGTACACCACTGCGCAATACATCATCGGAAAGGTTGAAAGCCTCAGCGCGGCTTTCGTTGTCGATCACTTCAAGAATCTTGTCGTTGGGTACGACAATGATGGCGTCAACGTTTTCTCTGAGCTTTTCAATGCCTTCTTCAGCTCTTCTCATACGCATACGTCCTTCAAAGGAGAAGGGCTTGGTAACGATAGCAACAGTTAAAGCACCGGACTGTTTGGCAATAGAAGCAACAACAGGAGCAGCTCCAGTACCGGTACCGCCACCCATACCGGCAGTAATGAAGATCATATCAGCGCCTCTGATAGCATCTTCAACTTTTTCTCTGCTCTCTTCAACGGCTTTGCATCCCATCTCAGGGTTGGCTCCAGCGCCCAAACCGCGTGTAGCCTGCTCGCCAATTTGAATGCGCACATCGGCATCGCACTTATTCAATGCTTGCTTGTCAGTGTTGATAACAATGAATTCGACATTGGCTGCTCCATCTTCGACCATGCTGTTTACAGCATTACAGCCTCCGCCACCGACACCGACAACTTTTATTTTGGCGCCGCCCTCTTCATCTTCAATATCCTCAGCGAAGCCGTTGCCTTGGGCAACCCCATTCGTCCGAGGATAGGAAGCGGAGCCAATCAAAGAACCGGAATTATCGTCAAACTCTAAACCAGAACCGGCAGTTGCCTTTTTGGTTTTATCTCTTGTAGAATCCACTGCGTAAACCTCTTGCATATAAAATAAACAGCCGAACGCTTAAAGAACGGGTGAACGTGCTCCCGCCCATAAAGGCCGGAGCTTCCTGCTTCACGAAAATAGCGCCGCAACCCCGGCAGGAATTGCAACGGCTTACACTCTCTCCGCAAGCGTAGATTTCCGTGCGAGCCACGGTATTTTCGCCAGGCAAGTTCGCCACGCCCCCCTTTATCCCCCACCTGAGAGGCAGAAGACTTATGGCGGGACTAGGTTAAAAAACAAATCGAGCCCTTTTTTCTAAAAAAAGCGCTTTTTCCTCTAAAATCTACAGATATTTTTCAGCCCCAAGTCTCACACCACGCCAAAGGGAAAGCGAACGCCGAGCCCACAAAGTAGCATCTTTAGCCTTATGAGACTATGGAGTTGCTGCTCTGTCAGCAGAAATTTTATTCCAAGTTTCAAATACTTTTACAGCTATTGGAGCAGCAACCGCGCCACCGTATCCTCCAGACTTTTCCACAAAGACAGTAACGACCAAAGGTTCGGCTGTCCAATTGCCGGTATATCCGTAGGGAGCGTAACCAGTAAACCAACAGTGATTTAGTCCGTTGGGATTATCGATAGTAGGCACATTTTCCACCGTACCAGTTTTACCAGCTATTCCTAAAGAGTAGCCTCCGCTGGAAGCAGCTGTGCCTTCTTGCATAGCAAAACGCATACCAGCTTTTATGCACTCAAAGTATTTGGAATTTACTTTTACTTGGCGAGACTTAGAAGCATATTTTTGCAAAGTAGCAGAAGGATCTTCCCTCCGATGAGCTTCCACTAAGCGAGGTCGGAAAATGGTGCCATCGGTAACTACAGCGGAAGTAACTGTAGCCATTTGCAAGGGAGAAGCGGTCACAAATCCTTGCCCTATCGCTGAATTGGCATCGTCTCCAGGGAACCACTTTTCTTTAAAAACAGCTTCTTTCCACTCTGCCGTAGGTATATTGCCAGTAGTTTCTCCCGGTAAATCGATGCCGGTTTTTTGGCCTAAACCAAAATCACGAGCGTAAGCACTCAGCCGTTTGATGCCCAATTCTACTCCAAGCTTATAATAAACAACATCACAGGAATGGCCCAAACATTCAGTTAAGTCGATAGATCCGTGACCCGTACGCACAAAGCAATTGAAAGGCAAACCAGCAACAATATAACTACCCGTACAATAGAAACGCGACAATGGAGAAATTAAACCTTCATTTAAAGCTGCTGCCGTGGTAACAAGCTTAAAAGTTGAACCTGGAGGGTAGTCTCCATGCACAGCTCTATTAAGTAAAGGAGAACATGGATCATTAAGTAAAGCCGTAAACTTTTTCTGACTGATGCCTTCAGCAAATTCGTTGGGATCATAATGCGGAAGGCTCACTAAAGCCCTAATGTATCCGGTATAAGGCTCTATGGCTACAACAGCTCCCCCGGAGCGCTCTCCGTTTTTAGCAGCCAGCATATCTAGAACATCGCTCAAAGCTTCTTGAGCTTCAGCCTGAAGATCTAAATCTATAGAAGAGAAAATATCGTCACCAGGAATAGCCGGTTCTTTTTCTATATCGCCCAAAAACCGCCCCTCTGAATCTAGCATTTCGGTTCTGAGGCCGGAACGTCCATGTAAAACATCTTCATAGCTAAATTCTAAGCCTTCTTTGCCTATCCATTCTCCGGCAATATAACCTTTATGCTTCAATTTTGACAATTTTTCAGCGTCAATTTCACCTACATAACCCAAAATATGGGAAGCCAATTCCTGGTTAGGATAAACCCTTTTAAATTTTACTTCCGCTTTTAATCCGTCCATTTTGTTCTCAGCTTCAGCAAAGCAGGCTAAGTCTTCCTGATTTAAGCTGTCAGAAATAATGATGGCTTCTCCATCATTTTCTTTGAGTTGCGCCAACAATTTAGCAAGTTTGTTGTCGGATAAATGAAGCACATGTGCAGCCTTGCGCAATAGTTCTTCGGCATTGTCGTGCATGTAAGGTAGCATTTTTAAGGTAAAAACTGCTTCATTACGAGCCAAAATTCTGCCGCGACGATCATAAATAAGTCCGCGTCCAGTCATAATAGGTGAATTGAGACGCAAGTTATCAGCAGCGCATTCACGATAATAGCCAACATGGATAATTTGCATATATACCAAACGTGCTACTAAAACCAAAGCGCAAACTACGGCAAAAGCGGCAAATATGTAAAAATGACGACTACGCAAAGTTACTCGCAATCCAATTTAAGCGGAACAAAGGCATAAGTTCCCAAAATTTTGTTGGTCAGCCACAGCATAGGCCATAAGAAGATGGCATTCCACAGTAAAGCGCTCCAGAGCCAAGATCGAGAAATAATCTGGCTGGGCACATCGGCTCCAAATATTGACAGCAAAGTCAGCTCTGCAACAAAAATAACTGTCACCGTTACAACCGTGAATATGTAAATAAAAGGGCGATCGCTGTATGGCTTAAGGAAAGTACCTACAGTTCCTCCAAGAGTAGCATAGGCTAGAGCCAGCCATCCAGGAGAGCAATCGCTGAAAAGACCGATCATGGCTCCAGACAGAAGTCCAAAGATAACTCCTGATTGGCTTCCGTAACGTAAAGCTATTATAGACAAACAGAGGATAGCCAATTCGGGACGTGGCCAACCTACAGGGAGTGCCGATTCAAGTAACAAGCCTAATGCTAGCAGAGGCAAGACAAAGATTAGAGCCGAGCGGAAATTTTTTATCATTATTCCAACTCCACAGCATTTGGGGTAGGCTCGCTCTCGACAGCGTTTTCCTCGGCGGAAGGTTCTTCTAAAGCGTTTTCTCCCCCATCTTCAACAGTAATGTAGTGACTTTGGGCTCCTTCAACCAAGGCTTCAGATGGCGGACGGCTGTTAGCTTCTGCAGGCGGTACTTCATAATTCTGCTCAGAGGGCGTAGAAATTGCAGATTCAGCTTTGCTATCGGCAACTTCTTCAGAGGCGACTTCACTATTGGAAGTAGAATTAACCGCAGGGGCCTGAGTCGTTTCAAGAGGAGCTGATGATTGAGAGGAAGCAGAATTTCCAGCAGGAGCGACACTTGATGTATTTTCGATAGTTGGCTCAGAATAAGCCTCTTCGGAAGAGGGTTCTTCAACAGAGGAGCCACTGGGTTCACTCCAACTATTATCAGATGTTTCTTCTAAGTTGCTAGCTCTAAGAGCAGCTTCGGCGCTCTCTTTGGCTGCTTGCTTAGCCTCTTGTTCAGCTCGCATAATCGCATCTTTGAAAATGTTAGGATCAGCCGAGCTGCCGCCTTTAGTAATTAAAATAACCTCACGCAAACGCGGCAATTCGGCGCTAAGTTTGACTAAAACATCTTGATACATAGCCTCCTGGCTGACGTAGGCTCTTTCTACGCGGCCTATAGCCAAGCCGCCAGGATAGATATCGCCCAGCCCAGAGGTAACAACCAATTGTCCTGGCTTAACAGGCACATCAAAACGGATATATTTTATAATGCTACGCATCATTTTATTGGTGCGCATAATTCCATAAATTTCAGAATCGGCCAGGGCGACAGGCACAGCCAAGCTTTCGCTGCCTACCAGAGAAAGAGTACAAGATCGGCTGCCGACTTGGCTTACCCTTCCTACTAGACCTTCAGGGGTGACGGCAACCATATTTTCTGTCACTCCATCGTTACGACCGCGATCTAAAATTACTTTTTCTCCCCAATTGTTGGGATCACGAGCAATTACGCGAGCGCTAATTTTTACTTTACCTGGCAGCTGAGCCTTCAACTCTAACAAAGATTGCAAGCGTAAATTTTGTATTTTATAAGCCAAAAGACGACTTTTTTCATCTTTGAGAGCTTTAATTTCAGCTTCAAGTCGATCATTTTTTTCACTTAAAGCTTTAAATTGCGTAAAGCCACGCAGCCAATCGTCAATTTGAGAAGAAAAATCGGTGACAATTTTTTGCACAGGAGACAAGGCCAAAGCAGAAGTTTTGACCCAAGTAATACTGCCAATTACTTCCAAGACAATACAGACAAAAACTAGCAAAAAAAGCATTTTTAGCCAATATTTTACTTGTCGCATTGTTTGTGAATCTCCAGACTGTTTGAGAAGTTTGCCTATCCTATTTTGCTAATCTCGATACGTCGAGACCTTAATGTATATATCCTTGCCAAAAAAGCTGATCACTTTTACCAGAAATTGTGTGTCTCTGCCCCTTCTACCGATCTCATTATACGCGGATCATGATAAAGTTGTTCTAAACCAAGCAAAGTACAATCTTCAGGTTTTTCGGCTACTTGGCAAAAGACTCCGGTCTCGGCAGCTAAATACTGAGCTAATCCGCTCAAACGGCTGCCTCCACCGCACAACATCATGCCCGAATTGACTATATCGTCAGTAAAACCGGGAGGCGTAAGTCGAATAACGCGCTGCAACATATTGGAGATTTGCTCTAATTTGGGCTTTAGTATTTTTAAGATCTGTGCCGCCGTCAATTTCATTTTTCGAGGAAAGCCGGTTTTTAAGTCGCGTCCCTTTATTTCAAAGCTCAAAGCACTGTTTTCCGTATAAGCACAGCCGCCTTCTATTTTTAGCTGTTCGGCACTACCCATACCCACAACTAAATTTTGGCGACGACAATAATCGACAATAGCCTTATCAAGAGCAGCTCCGGCTACAGGTATAGAATCGGCCACCACAATAGCTCCCATACATATCACAGCCGCTTGGGTTATTTCAGCTCCGACGTTGACAACTAAACAAGCTTTACTCTGAGTAACTGATAATCCACAGCCCAAGGCTGAGGCCAAAGGAGCAGCCACCAAAGATATACCTCTAGCACCAGCCGAGCGACAAAGATCAGAAATTATACGCACATCGGCCTCGGAAGCTCCCACCGGAATAGACAACAAAATTCGGGGACCGAATAGTCCTAAATTGGAGCAGCGACTTAAGCAAAAGCACAATAATTCAAGAGCTTTATCGTAGTCACAAACGCACCCCTCTTTTATGGGAGCGCTCAATATTTTTTCTTTATTTAGGCGTCCTGCCATAAGTTTGGCCTGAGAGCCGACAGCTATGAGCCTGTCAGTTTTGACTTCATAGATAAGGCGGGCATGTTCACGCCAATAGTTTTTTCCACACTCTGCCACACCTACGGAAGAGCTTCCCAGATCGATCCCCAGATCAGGAGAAAACTTGGAAATTAGTTTATCGAAAAAATCTAACACGCCTATCCTACCCAACGAAATCTAGTCTCGCAAAGAGAACAAATTAAAACCAAAAGCCGCACTCAAACTATTTAACACAGTTAAAGGCAATCCCACCACATTAAAATAACATCCGTCTATTTTTTCCACTAAAAGCGAGCCTAACTCTTGAATGCCATAGGCTCCAGCCTTATCTAGAGGATGGCCAGTTTCTACATAGGCTTTTATCTCTTGCTCTATAGAGGAGCGGAACTTAACCGCCGTTACGGCACAAGACTTGATAAATTTTCCTGAAGGCAAAGCTTGTACAGCCACACCAGTAACAACATGGTGCCAACGACCGGCCAAACCGGTAAGCATTTCCAAAGCTTCAGCCTTAGAACCAGGTTTGCCCAAGACGGCCTTACCACAAACAACAACAGTATCCGATCCTATAACTAAAGACTGAGATGTTTGCTCAAGCACTACTTGAGATGCAGAAGAGCGAGCTTTAGCCAAGGCAGAATTTTGCACTTCTTTAATAACTTCGGCCAAAACTTCCGCCTCACAAGCTTCATGCAAACGTAAACTTAAATTGGCATATGGACCGACACAATCTAAAATAGGTTGCACTTGAGGAATTGCCCTAACTTTACTTATATCCTGGCCTAAAAAGGCTGAATATTCGGCATACATACTAGCGCTGCCGAAATCGTCTCGGACATTTTCTTTAAGCTCGGCTAGACCACAGCCAGAACGAGAGCAAGGAGGCTCAGCCTCAGGACTAGGCTTCAAAACTGTAAAATCCAGTCCCAACATTTCCAGTAATTCGCGACGGCGCGGCGAAGCGGAGGCTAAAATTATTTTAGGTTTATTTTCTTTCAGCATATAGGGCGGATTATAACACGAAAAGCCCGATTAACGATACACTGAGTCTGAAAAAGAACATTGTTTGAAAAATATGGAGTTAGCTGCCCATGAAAATAGTCACTAAAACTGGCGATAAAGGTGAAACCTCTTTAATCGGAGGGCAACGCGTCTTCAAAGATGATCCACATTTAGCAGCTTGCGGCTCAATAGACGAATTAAGCGCAATTCTAGGCGTATGTCTAAGCTTAGACATTCCATCTCCTTGGCGCGAAGAACTAGAAGAAATACAACGCACCTTGTTTCTACTGGCAGCCGATTTGGCTTCTCCTGAGCTTTCAACTAATTTTCACCTAAATGCAAATCACATTAAACAATTGGAAGATAAGCTTCAACCCCATTTACAAGCTCTACCTGAGCAAAATTGCTTTATCCTTAATGGAGGCAGCCAGTGTGGTTCTTTTTTACATTGGGCCCGCACTGTCTGTCGACGAGCTGAAAGGGAATGCGTAACCTTAAAGCGCCTAACAAATTCGGAGCGTTCCCCCTTCAATGACTCGCTCATTATCTATATAAACAGGCTGTCCGACTACCTTTTTGCCGCTGCTCGCCTAATAAATCGCCAGCAAGGCTGTGAAGAAAAAAAGGTATAATCCTTTTTTTTATCTCTTTTGCCCTTGCTTTCACATTTGGGGACGTGATATAATGCCCCCGGTTTAGAAGCGAGTAGTTTAAGTTGGTAGAGCGAGAGTAGTTTGCTCACTCCCCCTAGTGCAAAAAGATATTTTTGCCTTAATTTGTTCACTAAAGTTTCTAAAGATTTTGTTTGGAGGATTTTCAAAGTGGCAAACATTAAGACTGCCAAAAAGATGATCTTGGTTCACGAGCGCCGCCGCAAGCGCAACGTTAGCGTAAAGACTCGTATCAAAAACGTTTTCAAGGCTGCTATAGCTACTGTAGAAAAGGAAACCAGCGCTGAAGTACGCGCTCAGTCCTTAAGCGCCGCTTCTTCCACTATCGATAAGGCCGTAGCTAAGGGCATCGTCCACAAGAATAAGGCTGCCCGCCGCAAATCCCGTTTGGCTCGCAAAATCAACGCCGCCAACGCTCAAGCCTAATATTCGTCAGAATTTTAGCTGAAAAAACTCCGCCGCTTTACTAAAAGCAGACGGAGTTTTTTTTATGAGAAATAGGGTAAGCTAACTAAGATTATGGAAAAATCTAATTCAGAGAAACTTATTACCGCAATCAACGAACTTGTAAGAGAAAAGCCTTATATAATTCTGGCCATAGACGGACGCTGCGGCTCGGGAAAAACAACTTTAGCCTCTTATTTGCAAAAAGAATTTAAGGCTAATTTGTTTCATATGGATGATTTTTATCTGCCGCTCAATTTGCGCACTCCAGAAATTCTCAGCCAGATCGCTGGCAATATAGATCGCCAACGTCTAATTGCAGAAGTATTGCGCCCTTTGCAAGAGCGACGTCCTTTTACTTATCGCACTTACAGCCATACCACAGAGCCCCATTTCAGTGAGCCTATTCAAATTCAGCCTACCAAAGTTGCCATAATTGAAGGTTCTTATTCTTGCCATCCTGATTTCATAGACTTTTATGATTATAAAATTTTTCTTTCTCTGGATAAAGACAAACAATGGCAACGCTTGAGCGGCAGAGAGACTCCAGAAGAGCTAGCCGGTTTTGCTAAATTTTGGATTCCAATGGAAGAAAAGTATTTCCAAGCTTGTCAAATTCAAACAAAATGTAATTTTTATTGGGAAGCTTAAAGCAAAAAAAGAGCTCCGCTTTTTTCTCAAAAGAGAGAAGCGGAGCTCAGTCTATTTTAGGAATTAAACTAAAAAATTAGTAGCGATAATACTCAGGCTTGTAAGGGCCTTCTACGGGTACACCCAAATATTCAGCCTGTTCAGGAGTGAGCTTAGTTAAGCTAACGCCCAACTTAGGCAAGTGGAGGCGAGCAACTTCTTCGTCAAGTTTCTTGGGCAAACGATAAACGCCGATAGGATACTTGTCATGGTTGTTCCAAAGCTCTATCTGACCTAATACTTGGTTAGTGAAGGAGCAAGACATCACGAAAGAAGGATGGCCAGTAGCGCAGCCCAAGTTGACTAAACGTCCGCGAGCCAGAACGATCAGATCGCGACCGCTGGGCAATTGGAAGACGTCTACCTGAGGCTTCAAGTTGTATTCAGTAATACCAGGGGTAGTTTCTAACCAGTGCATATCGATTTCGCAGTCGAAGTGACCGATATTGCAAACGATAGCTTTATCTTTCATTTCCATCATGTGACGGCCCATGATAATGCCTTTGCAACCGGTGGTTGTAACAAAAATATCACCAATAGGAGCGGCCTCTTCCATGGTCATAACCTGGTAGCCTTCCATAGCAGCTTGCAAAGCACAAATAGGATCGATCTCGGTAATAATGACACGGGCACCGAAACCACGCATACTCTGAGCGCAGCCTTTACCTACATCACCAAAGCCACAAACGACTACAACTTTACCAGCAACCATAACATCGGTGCCTCTCTTGATGCCATCAGCCAAAGACTCGCGGCAGCCGTAAAGGTTGTCAAACTTGGACTTAGTTACAGAGTCGTTGACGTTGATAGCCGGAGCCAAAAGCTTGCCTTCGGCAGCGCGACGGTAAAGGTTGTGTACACCAGTTGTAGTTTCTTCGGTGATACCACGGATATCTTTGAAAAGTTCGGGGAATTCATCGTGAACTAAGTTGGTCAAGTCGCCGCCATCGTCCAAGATCATATTTGGGCCCAAGCCACCTTCAAATTTTAAGCTCTGACGAATACACCAATCGTACTCTTCCAAAGTTTCGCCCTTCCAAGCGAAAACAGGTACACCAGCGGCGGCAATAGCAGCAGCAGCATGGTCTTGAGTGCTGTAAATATTGCAAGAACTCCAGCGAACCTGAGCACCCAAAGCTACGCAAGTCTCAATCAGAACAGCAGTCTGAACGGTCATGTGCAGACAACCGGCGATACGAGCTCCTTTTAAGGGCTTCTCGTCAGCATAGCGCTCACGTAAAGCCATCAATCCGGGCATTTCAGCTTCGGAAAGAACGATATCGCGTCTTCCCCATTCAGCCAAGCTCATATCTTTTACTTTGTAATCTACAGCAGATTCGCTCATATCAAAGAGTCCTCCATAAAATTGACGCCAAAAACGCCTAACAAAAATACCAAAAGCTAACTAAATACATCTAATTAGACGGGTGAAAGTTCTCTGCCCCGCCTTTATTCCTGCTTCTTTCGGTAAAAAGCACAAAAAGAGCCGCTCTATTTTTTTCCAGCGGCTCTATAAAGCAATGTTTTTTATTTATAATCCGGTAGGATTGTCAAAAAAAGCGGTCTGTACAGCGAATTGGGCTTCTACTTCGGCTTGCAAAGCTTTAACTCCAAACGTTTCCGAAGCGTAATGTCCAACGCAAGCTATGTTTAAGCCGTATTCTACCGAATCATGCGCCATAGAATAGCTTGTTTCTCCAGTGATATACAAATCCAGATGATCTTTTATACCACGGTATAAATATTCGCCTCCACCGCCGCCACTGCAAACGCCAATACGTTTAATTTCCTTTGGCCCATGCCAAAAATCAGCTAAGCGATTAGGAAACAAACCAGCCAATTTTTGCTTAGCTTCCTTAAGCGAAATAGGCTTTTCTAAATCGCACAACCAGCCAACTTCACCAAATTCTCCAGTTTTTTCCCAGCCTAACTTGCTAAGAATCTGAGCATTGTTGCCCAGTTGAGGATGGCGGTCTAAAGGTAAATGGGACACAAACAAATTGATATTGTGATCCAAAAGGAATTTTAGACGCTTTCTGTTTACTCCCTGAACTTTATCCCAACTGGGCCACATCATACCATGATGGACGCAAATAATTTGGCAATCTTGCAAAGCTTCAAATGTAGAAAGGCAAGCGTCTACGGCAAAACCGACTTTTTTCACTTCTTCGGCTCCTTCTACTTGAATGCCGTTGCTGGTAAAATCACTAAACTCTTTTATTCTCAGTAAATCGCTGAGATAACGAACCAACTCGGAAGTTCTGATCATAATTTTAAGCTACTTGCACTCCTTTTTTGTATACGTTGCGAATCCAATTAACTCCGTAGCTATAGGGCCAGTCACGCCAATTGAGCGTATTGAGCACCACAAAATCGGCCTGCTTGCCCACCGACAGACAGCCTACTTTGTCGGCCATTTTCAAAGAGTGAGCAGCATTGACAGTAGCGGCCACGATAGCTTCTTCCGGTGTAAACTTCAAACGCAATACAGCCAAAGAAATGGCCATAGGCATAGACAGACAGAAATTAGTTCCAGGATTAAAGTCGGTAGCAATAGCTACAGGCAAACCAAAGTCAATCATTTCTCTGCCCTTGGCATATTTATTAGTGCCACAGAAGAAAGAAGTACCGGGCGTAAGGATTGGTATAATGCCACTTTCTTTCAAAATAGGATAATCGTCAGCTTGAAGACTTTGTAAATTATCACAAGAAGCGGCACCGAGCTGAGCGGCCATTTTGGCGCCGCCTAGATAGCACAACTCTTCAGCGTGGATCCGTGCTCCCAAACCGCAAGCCATACCAGTCTCTAAAATTTTCTTAGCTTGAGCAACGTCGAAAACACCTCGCTCACAAACTACATCAACCCAATCTGCCAAGCCGTCTTCGCAAACTTGAGGAATCATTTCCTGAACCAATAACTTGACATAATCATGCGCATGATCGGCATATTCTTCCGGCACTGCGTGGGCGCCCAAAAAAGTGACGGCTAAATCTATGGGCAACTCTCGGCCTAACTGACGCAAAATACGCAACTGGCGCAATTCTGCTCGAGTAGCCAAACCATAACCACTTTTAGCTTCAATGGTAGTAGAACCATGAGAGAGCATCATTTCCAAATTGCGTCTGGTTATATCTGCCAATTCGCTGTCACTAACTTCAGCTGTAGATCTTACCGTGCTGGCAATACCACCGCCTTTACTGCGAATTTCTTCCTCGGTGGCTCCCTGAGCTCTCAATAAATAATCTTCTACTCTGGAACCAGCAAAAACCGGATGGGTATGGGCATCCACAAACCCCGGTAAAATCGTACAATTACAATAGTCTAGCAACTTGCCTTGCCAACGGCGCAACAAATCGCGAGCATAACCTACTTCGGCAATTTTACCGTCACAAATTGCCAGAGCTCCCTCTTCTATTTCGCCAGCGTCGTCCATATCTTCGCCGCAACGCGGCCGAGGGACATCATCATCGTCGGAACAAGTCAAAACCTTGCCAGCTATGACTACGGCGTCAGCCTGATTCACAACTAAACCTCCAAAACAACACTCTCTTTTGCCAAAAGAGCGACTAAAACAAATATACTTTTTTAATTCGCCTGCCTTAGGCCTTTTTTCTTCTTTACAACATGCTTTTTATGCAAAATTGATTATGACAGCGATTTATACAGTTCCAAAAGCCCGCTTTCTACAGTACGTTGTGGCGTAAAATCAGGCATTTGCAAATAGTAAGAGAAACAATCGCTCATAGCTTGCAAAGGCAAGCAACCTATAAGTTCACTCTTTAGTATGCCTACACCAAAGCGGCGAGCTTCTATTTTTACCAATTCAAAAGCGGTATAGATCGATGTAAATTTAGGATTAGTCAAATTCATAGAAACTTGTACGGCTTTTTGGGAAGACAATTCCAGCCCTAGCGCTTTAACGAAACTTAAACCACCCGAAGAGGCTCGCACTTTGGCAGCAATCTTTTTGGCAATAGTTACGTCCTGAGTATTTAACCAAACATTGAAAGCCACCAAAGGGCCGCGAGCACCGAAGCAAGAGGCTCCCAATTTCGAATGTAACTGAATTGGCCCTAAGTCGGGGCGGCGTTCTTCACCTTGCAAACTTTCCTTATTGAGAGCTTCCCAGCCTCCGCGTCGCAAATAAGCTAGAGAAGCTCTCTGAGGTTGCCGAGCCGATTCTCCGTATAAGTAAATTGGCACTTGAAAGCGCTCAGCTACCAGCGAAGCTACTCTTTCTGCCAAAGCGGAAGCTTCTGCCATAGAAGCCGACTCTAAAGGCACAAAAGGTACCACATCAATAGCTCCGATACGAGGATGCACACCAGTATGGTTATGCATATCAATATTTTGCTCAGCGACAGCGAACAAGTTTAACACTGCCTCTTCCAAAGCGTCACGTTCACCTACAAAAGTAAAAACGGAGCGGTTATGATCATAATCAGCAGAATAGTCCAATAAACGCACATAAGCGACCGAGCGCACCGCTTCAGCCAAAAGCTCAACTACAGGCCAACGCCGCCCTTCAGAAACGTTTGGTATACACTCAAACACAGCTCCCATACCGTATTTTTCTCCTAAAAAGCAAAAAAAACGTCTCCGATACACAATATTCCCTCAGAAAATATCGGAATAGAGACGTTACGAATTAAGCCTGAGCTAATTTATCAGCAAATTTCTTAAGAACACCCAATAAGCGCAAACGCAATTTTCCTATCACCTCACGATCGGAATCAGGCGCATCTTCCAAAGAAGACGGATCTTCCGGCTCGTTAGGCAAAACTAAAGAGCGATTGATAGTAAATTGGATCCAAGGAGTGCCGTGTCCATCACAATCGGCGCAGTGACGCTTAAGAATGTAGCCACCAGAAGAAGGATTATTAAAAGATACTAATTGCTGCCCCTCTTTGAGAGGTATGTCGGCAAATTCTTCGCGCAAAACTTCAGCTAATTTGTTGGCTATAACTGTAGAACAAGAAAGAGAAGTGCCCTCAGCATTAGAGTCGCCCATATTGCCAATGCAGAAAAGAGGCCTGATACTACCACAATCGGAGTCGCGAGGAGCTCCAACTGGAGCCATAGAATGGCAATCTATACCCAAACATACTCCACCGCGAGAAGCCACACGCTCCAGTATCTCGTGATAATTGCGATGATATCTATCTATGAGACGATTCACATCATCAGCTGTAGGCTGACAGCCTTCACGCCAAACTGGTTTGTTGTAGCGAGTAACCAGACGCACTACTCCATCGTCAACTTTAGGAGGTTTCAAACTCGGGTCTTGATCCATATCAATAACAGCCCGAGCGACTTCAGCCTCTAAACGTCCCTGTACCGACTCGCCGAAAGCGAATATCTCACGCGTCCAGGGATCGGAATCGAAAAAAATGTCAGCAGGGGTCAAGGCCAAGCGCGTAGTCAACTCACGAGGCAAAACTGTTCCACCGTGAACTATCGTTAGTAAGAAAGGCAACCGAGCCACCATAACTACTCCTAACTCTTTCTTATATGTTGGCATATAAGCCACAAGAAAACCGCCCCCCAATGCCTCAAAGATTTCCTCTGCACTGCCATCGAGCAGCAGCGCCTTCACTTATACTATTTTAAGTACACGCATATCCCACAACTACAAAATTGCAGACAAATATATGCAGAGAGAAAAAGGTATGCGGCCACGTTCTAAGCAATTGAAAGCGGCGCAACGCCTCCCCCTTTTCATTCTCCGAAAAAGTGCATTATCCCCCTTGGGATATATCCAAAAAAGTATATCAGTCTACAGCCGCCTATACTTAAGAGCAGGAATTGAGCATTTTTTCTCCCAAGTTTGTGTTGATTTTCATTTATTGAAAGGGGTTTCTTTTATGTTGGATCCTCGCTATAAAAAATTAGCCCAAACTTTGGTTCACCATTCTTGTCGAGTCGAACCTGGAGACAATGTCCTTGTGGAAGCAGCCGAAATACCTACTTCCATGCTAACCGTTTTGTCTGAAGAAATCTGCCAAGCCGGAGGTGTACCCATTTTTAATATTCAGAATCAGTCGATTATGCGTCAGCTGCTTCTGGATCCCGATCCCGAAAAAGTAAAAGCCCGTTGCCAAGCTATAGGCGCTCTGGAGTTGGAGCGTATGAAACATGTCCAGTGCTACATTTCCATGCGCGGCATGACTAACGCTGCAGCTTTAGCTGATACTCCTCCGCAAAATGTAGAGATATATCAAAAATATTGGCAAAAGCCCGTCCATTTGGAGCAACGCGTCAAGCACACTCGTTGGGTAGTTATGCGCTGGCCCAATCCAGCTATGGCCCAGTTAGCTCTTATGTCTACCGAAGCCTTCGAAGATTATTTCTTTGAGGTGTGCTTAGCCAACTACCAGGCTATGGAAATAGCCGTTCAGCCCTTGAAAGAGCGTCTGTTGCGTACCGATAAAGTGCGCTTAACCGGCCCTGGCACTGATTTGCGTTTTTCCATCAAAGACATAGGAGCTGTCCCCGATTTTGGCCGCCGCAACATTCCCGATGGCGAGTGCTATTCAGCTCCACACAAACATTCTGTAGAAGGAACTATTGCTTTCAACACTTCTACCAACTTCCGTGGCGTCCGCATGGATAATATTCGCTTAACCTTCCATGAAGGCGAAGTAGTAGAAGCTTCTTCCTCCGACACAGAAAATTTAAATCGTATTTTGGATATAGACGAAGGAGCCAGATATATCGGTGAATTTTCTCTCGGTTTCAATCCTTTCGTCGACAAGCCCATAGGCGATACCCTCTTTGATGAAAAAATTAGAGGCAGCCTCCATTTAGCTTTAGGTAATTGTTATGACGCCGCCAATAATGGCAACAAATCTTCCATCCATTGGGATTTGGTACTTTGTCAAGAGCCCGGCGGAGACGTTTATTTCGACGATCAATTGATTCGCCATAACGGTATTTTCGTTGATGACGAGCTCAAAGGCTTAAATCCTGACGAACTAAAAAAATCATTAGCTTAGGATCTGACAGTTTTTTAACGCTATAAAAAAGGCCCGAAGTTTCTTCTGAAGGAACTTTTCGGGCCTTTATTATCGATAGCGCAAATTGCCTAACTTTGGCGGTCTAAAAATTGGCAGATAAGTTTGGCAACTTCATCGCCATGATCAATTTGAGGATTGTGGCCTCCGCAAGCGACAATTTTAATATCGGCTTCAGGGATAAGCTCTTTAACGCGATATCCTTGTTTTAAACTGAAAAGTGGATCGAAAGTGCCAAAGATTATCAGCGAAGGCGCCTTTATTTTGGGGTAGACATCCCAGCAATTCCATTGCGAAAAGACAACTTTAGACAAACAGCCAGCCATTTGGGAGCTAATATTAACCAACCAAGGGAAAAATTTGTGCACAGCATCGGCACCGGCCCAGCAGGTTTTTAAGAAAAAAAGTACCGCTCCCGGTTCGAAACTCCCACACGTACTAATTAAAACCAAGCGAGACACTTTGTCGGAATTATCAGCTGCATAACGGGCGCTAAGATAGCCCCCCAAAGAGTGACCGATTAAAATAATTGGCTCGGTAAAATTCATTTCTTTGAACCAAGCACAAATATCATCATAAAATTCGTCTATTTTCTCCGTCTCGTGCCAAGGCGTACCACCATGGCCACGCAAATTTGGAGCGACCACTCTATAATTGGGAGCTAAAACCCGATATTGGCTTGTAAAACTTAGCCAAGAACTAGCCGCACCGTGCAAAAGAACTATGGTAGGCCCGCTTCCTGCCTCATAAGTTAAAAGATAGCGCCCTCCGCCACAAGCTACTTTTCGGGCTTTAAATTGATCTTGAATGTTGTCTTTATAATTCAAATTGTCGTGCTGCCAGCTCTTATCTATTAGATTTTTTTGCCATTCACGACTTTCCCATGTGCTCCTGCCCCATTATTGCACATAGCAGGGGGCCACGCAGAAAAATGAGAAAAGAGCGCCCCTATGCGCCTAGATGCAAAAACATGGGCCTTACTTCCCTTAGCCGCCGCCTTAAATATTACCGGAGGCTGGCTAACTTCAGCCCTAAAAATTCCACTATATCTGGACTCGCTGGGAACAATTTGGGCAGCTTGTCTGGGGGGCCCGCTGGCCGGAGCAGCTACAGCTTTAATCAGCGGGCTTATTAGTGCTGCTGCCAACAGTCCCATATGGCTATGCTTTTTGCCTCCGGCTTTGCTCGTAGGATTAGTTGCAGGCTACCTAAGTCGCCAAGGCTTTATGCACAATTTAGGCTTAGCGGCTTTAATGGGTATAATTTTGGGCTTGACGGCGGCTTTGGCTTCGGCCCCCATAGCAGCCTATGTGCTGCATGGAAGCAGCGGCGGCGGTACCGATCTGGTAGTGGCGGCTTTTCGTTTAGCCGGCCTAAGCACTTTACACGCTTGTTTAGCTCAAAGTTTGGCAACCGATCCTATAGATAAGCTGATTAGTTGCTTATTAGTCCAATCACTGCTCACCTCTATGCCGACACGTTTGCGCAACAGCTTTCAAAATGGAGCTAATTTGGACAAAATGACTGTGTCCGGCTATTTATTCAAGTCGCAACAGACAGTTTTGTGCGACGCATGTTCTTTGCCCACTATGCCGTCAGCTTCTCTTTCGCGCGGTTTCTATCGTCCGGGTACAAGTTTTTTACACAAGCTGACGGCCGAAACCAAAGAAGTGCTGCTCATTTTTGCCACCGCCGCCGCTTTATCTTTTCCACTCACTTTATCCTGGCCAGATGCTCAGGGTAATATGCATTGCGCCCTCTTGGCTTATTTACCAGTGCTGGCTTTAGCTTTAGGAATTTTAAGTTGCTTGGGCGACATAGCCTTATCTTTTAGCCGTACTTTATTGCTAACAGCTGTTCCTCTGTCCGCTTCTATGATTTTAATTAACGGATTCTTGGGGCCGAGCGACTTTAAGCTTGCTCTAGGCGATATAGGCAACTTAAATTTATCAATACAAGCCGCCGTCCAGGCTGCCCAAACAGCTTTACGTATTACAATTATATGTGAAGCAGCTCTTTTGCTACTTTTTACTACCAAACAAGAAGAGCTTATGCGCAGCCTAGAATCAAAAGGAGTGCCTTCGAAATTTGCCTACGCCGTTTTGGCAGCCATCAATTTGGCGCCGCAAATGGTCAACCGTGCCCAACGATTATTAGAGATACAAGCTGCCAGAGCTATGCCCTGGGGAGGCGCGCTCAAACAAAAAATAACTCGTATTCTTCCCTTGGCCGCTCCTTTGGTATTGACCGCAGCCTATGAAGCGGAACAAACGGCCCTAACTTTAACCTCACGTGGTTTTGGAGCGGCCAAACGACGTACTTACCTAAGCTATCCCACTACTCCTTGGCCAGAGCGCCTTTTACAAGTGGCCTTAATAGTTGCTACCATTTTGCTTTTGCTCAAACCATTGTTCTAAAAGTTAATTGACATGCTGGAACTTAAAGATTTTACCTTTACGCCTAAACTGAATACCAAACCGATATTGGAAGGTATTTCCTTTCAAGCTAACTACGGAGAATCAATTGCCCTGACAGGAGCTTCAGGATCGGGGAAAAGTACACTTTTACAAGCTATTGCCGGCTTTATACCAGATTTAATAAAAGGAGAAGTAAAAGGCGAAGTCTATCTTGATGGCCACCCACTCCAGAAGCTGGAGCCTGAAAAGCGTTTACACAAGTTAGGTTATATATCTTCCCAACCGCATTACCAGCTTTCTGGCATTTGCTCTACAGTTAGAGAAGAAGTGGCCTGGAGCTTAAGTAATTTGGGCGTCAACCCGGACAAAATGCGCATTCGCACTGAGCACATTTTGCAAACTTTCAATTTGCAAAATGTGGCCGAGCGCCATCCCCAGTCACTATCTAGCGGCCAGCAGCAGCGCCTAATTATAGCTTCTGTGCTCATTTTGGAGCCCCCCATTTTATTGCTCGACGAGCCTGCAGCTTTTCTCGACAATAAAGCTCGCCACACTCTCTTAGATTATATACTTAAATCAGCTTCTTCCCAGCGGCTGATAATTTGGGCTTCCTCAAATTTGGAAGAAGCAGCCTATTTCCCACGTTGGTTACAATTAGATAAAGGCAAACTTGTTGGCTACAACCACCCACATTTTATTCCAAGCGTCGGCAGCCTCAAGGCCCCTTGGACCAGAGTGTTGCAAGACTTAAACTTAGAAAAAGAACAGCCTATAACCAATTGGCCAGTTACCGAAGATGAATCGATAGACTTTTTGCGCCAGAATTGGCGAATATTAGCTGCTAATTCTGACTCCGAACTACAAAACACAACATTTCCCAAAGAGGAAGCACAAATTAAGCCCTCTGCTGCCGACTTAACTATAAAATGGCAAAATATTTCTTTCAGTTACGATGGGAAAACGCCAACATTAAATGATGTTACTCTGACTTTGCAAGCGCCAGACTGTGTAGCTTTTTGTGGAACTAACGGAGCTGGAAAAACTACTCTAGCCCAAATGAGTAACGGTTTGCTGCGTCCTCAGCAAGGCGCTTTGCTTATAGATGGCCACGATACTAGCAATACTCCTTCTTGGCAATTAGCCTCTCAAGTAGGCTTTATCTTCCATAATGTACGCGAACAAGTATTTGCCCCCGACGTTTGGTCAGAAACGGCTTTTGGCCCGCAAAACTTGGGTTTAACAGCTCAAGAAGTTGGGCAACGTTGCCATAAAGCTTTAGAGCTCACCCATTTACTTAAATTGAAAAATGTACATCCTTACGAACTGAGCAATGCTCAGCTACGCCGTCTCACTTGGGCCAGCGTTTTGGCTATGCATACAAGAGCTATAGTTATGGACGAGCCCAATGCGGCCTTGGACGAAGAGAGCCAACAAATTTTCGTCGACATGCTACGTTACTTGCGCGAGCAAAGAAAAGCTTTGGTCATTTTAATTACTCACAATATGGATTTGGTCAGCCGCTACTGCCAGAAAATAGTTTTACTTGACCAAGGCAAATTAGTCGATTTTGGCAACACGAGAGAAGTATTGTTACGCCACAAGGAATTGCCAAGTCCTAGCGCAGCCAAGTTTGCTAGAGCCTTGAAACTTGGCACAGATATTGTTGACAGTATTCAATTAAAGCGAGAGTTGCAAGCCTCCTCTTCAAGCATCATTGCAGGATAAACGCCAATCCTTTCAAAAAACATACGGACATTTTTATGCATTTTATGGAGGAATCGTTATGTGCTGGGCTTCAACCCTTCTGGCCGTTCCCGCTCTTACAGTTTTAGCTCTTGAATTTATTGCTTCATCACGCGCCGACGCTGTCGTCAGAGCCGCCGCCGAGCAAGTAGACAATATGCGCGTCGAATATCCCGACGCTAGCCACGCTCGCTTGCGCTTTTCTTTCCCTTTCCAAAATTCTGGCACTCAACAGGGCTTAGTTATTGACGCTCACGCTTGCTTACAGCCTATCGGCTTGCGCTATTCCGATCTTCATCCTATCGTAAGTTTAATCAATCCTGAAGCTCCCAGAGAAGACGGTTACTGGGAAGCAGTCATTATTAAACCAGGTAAAAAACTGACTGCCGAAGTAGAAATTTGGTTGACCGCTCCCGATGTCCGCAAAGCTGTCGCTGAATTGGGTGAATTCCGCGTAGATATCAACTTCAAGTACTACTGCCGCACCCCTATGAAGTATAGACGTCAGGTTATTACCCTCAATGCCGCTGAGTTCAAAGAAATAGCTCCCGAAAGACGCAAAGCCGTCAGTGTAAAACCTCCCAAAAAGGAAGTCGCCCCTGACGCTCCCGCCGTTCCCGTTCCTACCCGCTTACTCATGCCCGGCGACGACATCATCGATGTAGTAAAAGAATATACCGCCGATATTGCCAAGCCCGGTGATATTATTGTCTTAGCTGAAAGTCCTGTGGCCATTATGCAAGGACGCGTAGCCTACTGCGAAGATATTCAGCCTCGCTACTTGGCTCGTCGCCTCAACATGGTCTTTGATATGAACTCATCTCTTTCATCTGTCTATTCCTTGGAAATGGCCTTCCGTGAAGTCGGCACTTGGAAGATCCTTTATGGTATGTTCCGCGGTCTGATTGGTAAAATTATTGGTCGCCCCGGCGAATTTTATCGCATTACCGGCCGTATGGTAGCCGCTATCGACGATTGCACCGGTACTTTGCCTCCTTTCGATAAGCATGTAGTTTTAGCTCCGGCCTATCCTCAGAAAGTATGCCAAGAGATTAAAGAGGCTACAGGTTTCGATGTAACTATTGTCGACGCCAATGACTTGGGTAAAGTTGATGTATTGGCTATTACCGATCCTAACCGCAAAGCCGAAGTAGTTGAAGCTTTGAAACCCAATCCTCAGGGCAATGCTGGCGAAATGACTCCTTTGGTAGTTATTAGAGATCGCCGTCCGGCTCCAACGACATTAAACATAATTAAGACAGAGCCTATGCCTATGCCCTCTGCAGAGCCAGCTACAGAGACTCCGGCTCCTCAAGCCTAAGATAACAAGAACGGTAAGCACCGCCTTACCATATAAAAGTTCATAAATAGAGCCCCGGCCGAAGTATTCCGGCCGGGGCTCTATTTTACTTAAAGTTTAAATAAATATTATTTGGCAAAACGCAAGAAAAGCAAACTAAGCTCAAATAAAGCGATAATAGGAACAGCCACCACCGCACAAGTAAAAGCGTCCGGTGTGGGAGTGATAATAGCTGTCAGCACTAAAATAGTAAAGTAAGCCACTCTCCTGGTTCTAGCCAACTTTTCATAGGAAATAAGACCTATTTTGGCAGCTCCAATTATTACTATTGGTAATTCAAAGACACAGCCACAAACCAGAATTAGTCCGGAAGCAAAGCCCACCACTTCACCTATAGTCCAAAGCGCCGTAATACCATCAGCTTGAAAACTGAGAAAAAATTGCCACATAATAGGCAAAGCCACAAACCAAGCGAAAGCTGCTCCGGCAGCAAAAAGCACTAAACAAAGAGGAGCCAAGGTAAGTACTAGGCTGCGCTCTTTCCGTGTTAGAGCCGGATTCACAAAAGCGCCTATATTATAGATAATAACTGGCAAAGAGATAACCAACCCAGCAATCATAGCTAATTTTATAAAAGCCATAAAAGCTTCAGTGGGACTGGTGTAGACAAAAGTAAAACCCTGACCGGCCATGGCTCTCACCTTGGCCAAAAACCGATCTACATAGCAGTAGGCCACGCAGCTGACAACTAGCCAAGTAATTGCACAATAAAAAATACGACGGCGCAATTCCTCCAGATGAGCACTTAAGCTAAGCTCTACATCTTGATCGGCAACTTCCTCACTGTTTTCGTTTTCTCGTTTGTCGTCCAAAGTTTAACGTTTTTCCTCTGTCACAGATTTAGATTCAGCAGAAGCGGAAGTAGAGGTTGAGTTGCCTTCTTCGTAGCCTTCTTTAAACTCCTGACCGACGGAGCGCACGTTACTGAGCAATTTTTTACCTAAATTGCCAATATATTTGGGGCCAAAAAGCAAAACGACCGCTCCCAAAATTAAAGCCCACTCTCCCAATCCCAAACCGAACATAATTGCTTAAACTCCAGAAAAAAAGATATAGAGCTAACAAAACAAAGCCGCTAGCAACAGCCTTTTCTTTAGGTAGTTACAAATCGAACCCAAGCTGAGAAGCATCACTTTTAGACTTTTTGTTCTGCTCCATGCGTTTAAGCAAAGCTTCGGCCCTTTGCAACAAAGCTGAAGGCATACCAGCCAATTTAGCTACATAAATGCCATAACTGCGATCGGCACCGCCGGGCACAATTTTATGTAAGAAAACTACTTCATCTGGTAATTCTTTGACGGCGACCCTAAAATTGCGACAACCTTTAAGAGTACGCCCCAACTTGGTCAACTCGTGAAAATGGGTGGCAAAAAGAGTTAAGGGCTTGGGCCCATCGTGTAAGTATTCCACTACCGCTTGAGCTATAGCCAAACCGTCGAACGTGCTGGTACCTCGCCCTATTTCATCCAATACTACCAAAGATTTAGCCGTTGAATTATTGACAATATTGGCTGTTTCGCTCATTTCTACCATAAAAGTAGATTGGCCTAAGTGAAGATCATCGCTGGCTCCAACTCTGGTAAAAATTCTATCAAAAATAGAAAGCTTAGCTCGCTGAGCGGGTACAAAAGAGCCCATTTGCGCCAAAATGGCAATTTGAGCTACTTGTCTGAGCCAAGTAGACTTACCGCTCATGTTGGGGCCAGTCAGAATAATCATAGGTTTATCAGCACCTAGGTGACAATCGTTGGGTACAAATTCGCCTAAAGTTTGCTCCACAACAGGATGGCGTCCTTGAATAATTTCTGCGCAGGGCTCTTCAGTAAGTTCGGGACGAACCCAACCGCGACTGACAGCAATTTGCGCAAAGGAAGCATAAATATCTAATTCGGCCAAAAGTCTAGCTAAGCGACGCAAAGCTGGCGTATGACTAGCTGCTGCAGCCCGTAGCTCTTGAAAAAGTTCATACTCTAACTTTTTAATTTGCTCTTGAGCACCCAGAACTTTTACTTCGTGTTCTTTTAATTCGGGAATGATATAACGCTCGCTGTTAACTAAAGTCTGTTTGCGCGTGTAGTGAATAGGCACCAATTTAGAATTAGCCTTCGTCACTTCAATGTAATAGCCAAAAACAGAAGTGTAGCCCACTTTTAAGTTTTTTATGCCAGTATTTTCCCGTTCTCGCTCTTCCAAACGACTCAGCCACTCTTTACCGTGAGAATGGAGTTCGCGCAATTCATCCAATTTGGCATTATAACCTTGACGAATAATGCCACCCTCTTTGAGAGACAAGGGAGCCTCAGGATTGATAGATCTTTCCAGTAATTCGCTAAGTTGAGCTAAATCTTGAGCATCTTGTTCTAGGCCTTTTTCTATAGTTTGCCAAGCGGAAGATTTTAAGCCTCTGACTATGGCAACAAAAACTGGTATTTTAGCTAAAGAAGCTCCTATGCCAAGCAATTCTCGTGCATTAAAAGTTCCATAGGAAACTCTAGCCAAAAGGCGCTCAATATCAACGACAGTTTTTAATTCACGCCTTAATTCAGCTCTAGCATCTTCATTTTCGACCAAGTCTTGGCAAAGATCGTGACGCAAAGTTATAGTGTCTTTATCACATAAGGGACGCAAAATCCACTCTTTAAGCTTGCGAGCCCCCATAGAAGTACAAGTTGCATCTATAGCTCCCAACAAGCTGCCTTTGCGCTCTCTATCCAAAAGGGTCTCGACCAATTCCAAATTGCGTCTGGTAGTAAGATCGATAATTAAATTACTTCTATCAGCTAAAAGACGAGGCGGTTCTAAAGTGATAGTATGATGCAAGGCTATATGCTTAATATAATCGAGCATACAAGCTAAAGCTGCTACGCCTTGCTTATACTCAGATAAGCCCAAACCAGCTAAGCTGCCCAGCTTAAATTCGCGTTTAAGCATATCTTCACAAACTTCGTTATTAGCAGAAAAAATTCTAGAAACCAAGCTGAGAGTACGTATTTGCGCTTTAAGAGTATCAATTAAGTTAGATACTTTACTATCGGCGACTTGCTCAACATAAATCAGCTCTGACGGCTGAAAGCGCAACACTTCTTCGGCTATTTGCTCAATATTGTCTAGAGCAAATTCACAGCCATAGAAATCGCCGGTGCCTACATCGGCGGCCGCAAAACCGACCCTACTGTTTTTGCCAAAAACTAGACACACCAAATAGTTATGGTCTTTATCATCAAGGCTTTGCGTATCTAAAATAGTACCTGCAGTAACAATACGCGTCACTTCACGGGGCACAATACCTTTGCATTCGGAAGGCAAAGCCATTTGATCAGCCACCGCTACCCTGTGTCCCTTGGCTACCAATACACGCAAATAAGCTTCCAAGGTATGCAAAGGAATACCAGCCATAGGTATTTTGCGTCCCGCTCCACCCTCTTTGGAAGTAAGGACAATTTCACCATCTCTGGCAAAAATTTCCGCCCCTTGACCGTAAGCTTCGTAGAAATCACCACATTGCATTAAAACCAAACAATCGGGATTAGCTTCGCATAAGCTAAAATACTGTTGGAATAACGGAGTTAATTGTTCTTTATTGTTAGCAGCCATAAGTCTTAAAAATTTTTCTCTCTAAAAAATAAGCAATTTTGTATATACTATCGGTTTAATTTCAAGCAAAAAAAAACCAACCCCTACTTTCTCGGGGTCAGTTTCGGTTGGGAAAGATTTCAGAGGTGCAGACGTTTAGTCTTCTTCATCCCAATCTTCGTCGTCATCCTCGTCTTCGTCGTCCCATTCCTCGTCGTCTTCGTCGTCCCAGTTTATATCGTCTTCTTCGTCATCCCACTCGCTATCGTCTTCTTCATCCCACTCGCTATCGTCTTCTTCGTCCCAATCGTCCTCTTCGTCCTCATCCATATCATCATAGAAATCGTCTTCTTCATCCATGTCGTAATCATGGTTGCGTCTAGCGCCATATCTAGTTTCTGCATCGTTCCACCACATAGCTCGGTTCTCCTTAGAATATTGAAAATTAGACAACTCGGCTGTACTTCACACAGCTCCGTCAAAACTTTATGACTTCAGATTCTTTTTTTAAGTTAATTAACTGAGTATGTCAAGACATACAACAATATAATCGAAACTTCCCAACAAATTTTACTCATAGTTGCAAATTTTCACTGACTTTGACTCAGTATTTTCCACTGACAGGAAGAGCAAATTGCTAACAGAAAGACGAATGTTAATATTAACAGCTACGAATTAACAAAATTCCTCCCACAGCCCTCCAAGGCCATGGGGTTCCGCGTACTGAAACAAAAGGATTTTATTTATGAAAAAGCGTCCCGTACCTACTGAAGAATTAGTATTTTCTGCCGAGCACCTAAATAATCGCGGCCAATTTCTGGCTTTGCGCAGCAATGATACTCAAGCCAGATGTTATTGCGTAGCTCCTCAAGATCACGCTCTTTGTATGATAGGTGGTAAAAAAAGAGGTGCCCGCCAAACTTGGTTGCGCCAAGTGACAGATCCAGGGCCCGACCGCCGCGAAACTGTCTGTCCTCATTTTGGCTTTTGCGGCGGCTGTGCTTTGCAACACATTGAATACAGCCAGCAAGCCATTATGAAGGCTGCTCCCATTGAGAGTGCTTTGCGCAATTTAGAACCCCAAGTAAAAATTTTACCTGTACAAGAAGCCCCTACTCCTTGGTATTATCGTAGCAAAGTAGAATTAAGCTTTATAGACGATTGCTTAGGCTTTAATATTCGCGGTCTCTTCCAAAAAGTTACTAATGTTGACGAATGCTTCATCGGCCCGCCTTGCAATAGAGAAGTAATTGGAACGGTACGCCAGTGGCAAAAGAAACATGCTTTCCCCGGCTGGAATCCCAAAAGCAATAGCGGATTTTTGCGTTATTTAGTTATTCGCTATAGTTCCTATACAAAGCAATTTCTAGTAGCTCTAATAACAGCCACACCAACTTCTTTTGCCATTGATGAAGCTGAAAATCCGCTACAGCAATTGGCTAAAGAATTGATGGAAATACCGGGAGCAGCCGGAGTTATCCACGTTATCCACGACGATATAAGCCCGGTAGCTTCCGGAAAAGAAGAATATTTATTGGCCGGTAAAGCAGAAATTCAGGAGAAAGTAAACGATTTAGAGTTTTCTTTAGGCTGGCGCTCTTTCTTCCAATCAAATCCGCCAGCTTACGCTCATATGCTGCGCACAGCTCGCCAATGGGTAGGCCACCAGGAAAAGATCCTCGATTTATACTGCGGCGTAGGTAGCATAGGCTTATCTTTGGAAGGCAACCTTATCGGCGTAGAAGCCGTTCCGCAAGCCATTGAACATGCTAAGCTCAATGCGGCCCGTTTGGGACGTTCAGCCGAATTTTACTGTGCCAATTCTGAAGATTGGCCCAGCTTAGAGTGCAGCCTGCTCATTTTGGATCCTCCCCGCAGCGGCTGCCATCCTAAAATGATCGAGCGTGTCATTAATGAAGGGCCGGAAAAGCTACTCTATATTTCCTGTAATTGTCACCGCTTTATCGAAGAATATGCCACTTTGCAAAAAGCCTACCGTTTGGTACAAGCTCAACTTTACGATTTCTTCCCCCACACTCCGCATATTGAAACGCTTATGTTGTTGGAAAAAATTTAGGTATAAACAAAAAATAGGGGTGCCTTCTTCTATAGAAAAGACGTCCCTATTTTTTGTTTAAAGCCTTTGCTTAACTTCCGCCTAAAAGTGCACTTTTATAGCATTTTTAGCTGTGAATCTTAAGATATAATTCCCTAATTTCTGCAGGCATTTCGTCGGCACTAATGTCGATGCAGCGACCATTTTCTACTGCTTGCTCATAATACCAGCACTTGTACTTTAGCACGTCCAAAACTTTATACATGCGCTCAATTTCGGCTTCTACATTGGCCTTTTGCCTACGAAAGAGCTCACGCCTTTGTAAAAAAGTTTTGCTTCCCTGGCCGCACCAAATAAATTGCTTTATATCTTTGACGCCCAAACCAGACTTTTTTAAGCACTCAATAATTCTTAAAGTTTCTATCTCCCGATCTGTAAATTGACGTATACCAGACGAGCGCTGCAAATTAGGGAAAAGACCTTCCTTATCATAAAAGCGCAACGTAGAGATAGGTAAATCAAACCGCTTGGCAATTTGCCCAATAGTATAAGTTTGCAAAAGAATATCTTCCCGTCGATTTTTTAGCCCTGAACACTTGACCTAAAGTTAAGTTTAGGTCTTACACTCCAGCATATCGGGGACAATTATAAAAGTCAACTATTTTTACGAGGTTTCAAATCAATGTCCAAAAAAGTTTTAGTAATAAGCACCAGTTTGAGAAAAAACAGTAACTCAGAAACTTTAGCCGATGCCTTTTTAGCTGGAGCCAAAGCCTCTGGTAACCAAGTAGAAAAAATTAATTTACGCGGTAAAAAAATAGCCTTTTGCCAAGGATGCTTAGCTTGCCAAAATACACAAAAATGCGTTATAGAGGATGACGCTGTAGCTATTGCCGCCAAAATGAAAGAGGCTGACGTAATTACTTTTGCCACTCCCATTTATTACTATGAAATGAGTGGACAAATGAAAACTATGCTCGACCGAGCCAATCCTCTCTTCTCTTCAAATTACGCTTTTCGCGATATTTACATGCTTACTACAGCCGCTGAAGATGGAAACGAAGTACCGGAAAAGGCTATAAATGGTTTGCAAGGCTGGATAGATTGTTTCGAAAAGGCCCACTTAGCTGGTTCCGTATTTGCCGGCGGAGTGACCGACGGAGGCTCTATAAAAGGCCATCACGCTTTACAGCAAGCTTATGATTTAGGAAAAGCTATCTAAATTTATGATACACATCAAGGAGTAATACAATGTTAGGTGATTTTACTTATTGCAATTCTACCAAACTTTATTTTGGCGAAAAGGCTTTACAAAATTTGGCTTCAGAATTGGCCAAATACGGCCAAAATATAGTTTTAGTCTACGGCGGTGGTTCTATTAAGAAAAACGGCATTTACGCTCAAGTAAGAGAAATTTTGCAAGATTGTGGCAAAAATGTAGCAGAAATTTCTGGTGTTATGCCCAACCCCACTTTGGCCAAACTTTATGAAGGCGTAGATATTACCCGTAAGCACAAAGCAGACTTAATTTT
>SFMI01000057.1 GCA_004554425.1 Candidatus Saccharimonadota bacterium
TTGGCTTACTGGTAGCCGAAAGTGCTTGACTGTGGCCATTCCCTGCGACTTAGTTGATCTTGATCCTGCCGCAAATACAAATTCTCTTTCTTCTCAAAAACAGGAGAAAGAATTTGAGAAGAAAGAGAATTTGTATTTGCGGCAGGATCAAGATCAACTAAGTCGCAGGGAATGGCCACAGTCAAGCACTTTCGGCTACCAGTAAGCCAAGTTTTATTTTCCTCTCGAGAGTCAAACCAACTGTAAAAGATAACCATCAATATTCCGGCAGCCAGTAAGCAAAATGCTAGGAAACGCATTTTGCCGAAATTTGGACTGCTGACTACCTCTAACTCACGAGAAAGGAATTTTTGGCTTTCATTTTTTACATTTTCTGCCAAATCGATAATAGAGCTGTCTCTAACATCGTTCTTTTTGCTTCCAGTTTTTCCGGGGAAAAATTGGCATAAGTTATTTTTTTTATTATTCTTTCCGCTACTAACCATTATTGTCTATACAAACTGCGCAAAAGTTTTATTTCTTCGGCATAGCCAGGCAATTCATTGGGAGTTTCCAAATAGAATGGTAATTCACGCAAATAGGGATGATTGATAATTTTGGCCATTGCCTCTATTCCCAGCTTACCTTGACCAATCTTAGCATGACGATCTTTGTGAGCTCCGCGCTCATTTAAGCTATCATTTAAGTGAATGGCTTTCAATCTCGATAAACCTAAAATTTTATCAAAACTTTCTAAAGTCTGATCTAAGCCGACGCTGACATCATAACCGCCATCCCAAACATGACAAGTATCTAGGCAAACGCCGAGCTTTTCCGGATATTTCGTTAAACTTATAATTTGTTCTAATTCTTCGAAAGAACGTCCCAACTCGGTACCTTTTCCGGCCATGGTTTCCAGAAGTATAAAACCAGGAAAATCTTCCGGAATAACATTATTAAGAGTATCGGCAATGGCAGCCAGACCTTCTTGCGGAGTACGCTTTAAATAGTTACCAGGATGGAAATTATACATAGCTCCATCTATTTTAGCGGTAAAATTCAAGTCTTCGCGTAAAATTTCCCTAGTAAGTTCTTGCACATTTTCTTCTATTGAAGCTGGGTTGATGATGAAAGGACTGTGCACTAAAAGAGGCCCAAAATTTTGCTCTTTTATTAAAGAACAAAATTTTTCGATATCTTGCTCTTTAAAGCGCAGAGCTCCTTTGCCTCTAGGATTACGGCAAAAGAACTGAAAGACATTGGCTTCAATAGAAACCGCGTCTTTTATCATAGCGGTCAACCCTTTAGAGATAGATAAGTGGCAACCTATTTTAAACATTTTTCCGTCCTTTTTATACTGTTGTAGTTAACCCTGGGAAGAGCGCAAATGTTCCAGCCAAATTGCTAATTTTTTTTCGTAGCCCAACTGTCCAGGCTGATAAAATTGGCTGCCTTGCAAGGCGTCAGGCAAAAATTGTTGTTTGACATAATGGTTGGGATAATCGTGAGCATAACGATACCCCTTTGCGTAGCCCATATTTTTCATAAGTTTGGTAGGAGCATTGCGTAAATGTAACGGCACAGGCTCACCAGGACTTTGACGCACAACCTGGGCGGCAGCCATGTAAGCATTGCCCACACTATTCGATTTAGGCGCCAAAGCCAAATACAAGGCAGCGTGAGCCAATGGGTAAAAACCTTCCGGCATACCGACAAAATGGACTGCTTGTTGTGCGGCCATAGCCACTACCAGCCCCTGAGAATCGGCTAAGCCAACATCTTCAGACGCTAAAATAACTAAACGCCTGGCTACAAATAGAGGATCTTCTCCAGCTTCCAAAAGGCGAACCAACCAATAAATAGCTCCGTCAGGATCGCTGCCGCGCACTGATTTTATCAGCGCCGAAATCGTATCATAATGGGATTCTCCTGCCCTATCATGGCGTAAGTTGGGCCGCCCCATAACTTCAGCAATATGCGATTCAGTTAAAACGCGCTCTCCGTTGCTATTTGCCTCTAAAGAATTGACCGCTTCTTCCAAAATGTTGAGCGCTGTACGAGCGTCACCTGTACAAGCTCCAGCTAAAAGTTCCAACAACTCGTCGGAGGCTATAACATTAAAATTGCCTAAGCCACGCTCTTTATCATTTAGAGCTCGACGCAATAAAACAGTAATATCTTGGGTGCTTAAAGCTGACAGTGTGAACACACGACAACGTGACAAAAGTGGCGCCACCACTTGGAAAGAAGGATTTTCGGTGGTGGCGCCCACCAAAATGATGGATCCATCTTCTACATGTGGCAGAACGACGTCTTGTTGGGCCTTATTAAAGCGATGGATTTCATCCAAAAAGACAATAGTGCGCCGTTTCATAAGACGCCAGCGCTCTTTAGCTTCAGCCACTATACGGCGTACTTCTCCTACTCCAGCAGTAACAGCCGACATAGGTATAAAAGTAGCCTTAGCTCCAGCAGTTAAAAGCCTAGCCAAACTGGTTTTGCCTGTGCCAGGTGGTCCCCATAAAATCATGGAAGGCAAAGAGCCAGACTCCAACAAACGGCGCAATACTCGCCCAGGCCCAACTAAATGTTTCTGCCCTACATATTCATCTAAAGTGCGCGGCCTCATACGAGCAGAAAGCGGAACAGAGAAATCGGTCTCTGAGCTCTGCACTTCAAAGTGAGCTTCTTGAGTCTCATTGGCGGTAGCTCTCTTTTCGTTTTCAGCTTGCAATTGCGCCAAGGGGCGAGCAGCAACTTCTTCAACACCCGACCTCACAAAATTATGGCGAAAAATAGGCGTCCTTGGCTTATTCGATTCTTTAGGCAAATCAGCTTCATTGGCAAATAAGCCACCTTGCAAGTCGGAATTTTTAGGCATAGGGAGTTTTGCTCCTTTCTCAATAAAGCCATTCCTACTTTATACAAAAAAGCCGCCGAAGCTGGCTATCACATATCGCCGAACTCCGAAGGCTTTTCCACCAACGAAATATTTTAGCCTATCAACACACGCCCACCTATATTCACAATACTTCAAGAATGGAAAAATTAAGGCGAGAGCAAGTTAAGGTTAATTTTTCAAAGCCTGCAAAGGAGCCGGAATTCTGCCTCCGCGCTCGATAAACACCGAAGAGCTGTGCGGGTTGACGGCAATAATAGAAGCAGCACCCAAAAGACCGCCATAATCGACCTTTTCGCCAGCTTTCTTACCTGGGATAGGCAAAATACGCACTGCTGTAGTTTTGCTATTTACCATACCTATAGCCATCTCGTCAGCCACAATACCAGAAATAGTAGAGGCCGGGGTATCACCAGGAATAGCAATCATATCTAAGCCAACAGAGCATACACAAGTCATGGCTTCCAACTTTTCTAAAGAGAGAGCACCGATTTGAGCGCAATAAGCCATTTCTTCATCTTCGGAAAGAGGAATAAAAGCGCCTGACAAACCGCCTACGTAAGAAGAAGCCATCGTGCCTCCCTTTTTGACGGCATCATTGAGCAAGGCCAAAGCAGCCGTAGTACCATGAGTTCCACAACGTTCGAGTCCCATAGCTTCCAAAACGTCGGCTACAGAATCGCCACGCTCGGGAGTAGGAGCCAAAGACAAATCGAGGATGCCAAAGCTGACATTGAGGCGGCGCGAAACTTCTCTGCCAACCAATTCGCCCATACGAGTTATCTTGAAAGCGGTGCGCTTAACGGCTTCAGCAACTTTACCTAAGTCGGCCCCATGACCAAGACGTCTAATAGCGGCATTGACTACTCCAGGGCCGCTGATACCGACATTGATAGAGCATTCTGGCTCACCCACTCCGTGCATAGCGCCGGCAATAAATGGATTATCTTCCATCATATTGCAAAAGCAAACCAACTTACAGCAAGGCAAACCTTCTAATTCAGGACGCATAAAAGCTGTTTTGAGAACGGTTTCGCCAAATAGCTTAACAGCATCCATGTTGATACCGGCTTTAGTAGAGCCTAAGGATACTGAAGCGCAAACTCTGTCGGTAGTGTTGAGGGCTTCCGGTATAGAATCGAAAAGGATACGATCCGAATTGGTAAAGCCTTTATGTACCAGAGCGCTAAAACCGCCGATATAATCGACGCCTATTTCTTTGGCTGCTTTATCTACAGCCACAGCCAAAGGCACATATGAATCGGCTCCAGTAGAAGCACCCAAAAGAGACAGAGGCGAAAGAGCAATACGCTTGTTTACAATAGGTACGCCAAACTCCTGAGACACTTGCTCCACCACAGGCACTAAGCGTTCGCCTACGGTCAGGATCTTCTCGACGACCTTGTCGCAAGTTGTGCTCATAGAACCTGTAGCACAATCTTGTAAATTTAATCCCATAGTCACGGTACGCACGTCGAGATGTTCATTCTCAATCATGCGCAACGTATCAAAAACTTCATTAGCAGCTAGCCACATAGCGCCCGCCATTTCGTGGAGTCTAAAGTCATTCCTGCCCCAAAAGATACCGCTCGTCGCGGTGAGCCTACTCTACTTGAGAAGCGCTAGAAGAGTCTTGGTCTTCTTGCCAACCGTCAGCCCAGCCAGTTCTAGTAAAATCTAAATCTGACCAAGCCACTAAATGGCGCCCGCGAGAAAAACATAAAAAAGTATCGTGTTCAAAATCATGAACCGTATTATATGTTTTTACTTTATCGCGCTTCCAAGTCAAAAAAGCTTGCACAGACTCAGTAAAGTAGGCTTTTTGACTGCGCTGACAAATTTCGCGTACCAGGCGGAAAAAATTCTGGAAAGAAACGTGAGAGAGCTTTTCTTTCAAGAAACTTCTGTAATTGATGGAAGAAGAGTCGAAACGCAGCGGTTCCTCTCTATTTGAGCAATAAATATCTAAAAAGTTGGTAGGTTTCAGAGTTACAATCTTATCTTTATCATCGTCACGTACGTTGCCTTGAGCCATACGAGAGAAATTCTTTACCAACTTTTGCACTTTATAAGCGGAAGCGTCTTGTTCGCTGCGCTCGACAATCATGCCTAAAGCCACGTGTTCAATACTGTCCCAAGGAACCTCGATAGTAGCGCTGGAAGTTTCCCCTACCAGAGCTTCCTCTGTAAAGTATCCACTCTTAATACGATTTGGTAAGGGAGTAGCTCTTTTATGAAAAAGAGGAGCGTGTTCCGGCAAAGATTCATTCTCTTCATTATTGGATGAAGTAGAAGTATCTTCCTGATCAGGAGAGACTATATAGGGATTACTATCCTCAAAGCTATTTTCTAAAAAAACTTTTTCTTCTGACATTTTTCCCTCAAACTGATTCTTACCAATCATTCTTAATAATATTGCTAGCTTCGTTCATTTCTTGCACCGCATGACGCATCTTTAACTTTAAGTCGTTGGCATTATCAGAATTGCGCAAAGCGTCGTCGGCAGTAATCTTGCCAGCCTTAAACAGTTGCAACAAATGGTAGTCGAAACTTTGCATACCATCAGGATGGAAGGAGTCTAGCTCGCGTTTAATCGTAGTAAGAGCGTTTTCACGCAAACATTCTTGGATACGAGCATTGTTGATCATAATTTCCAAGGCAGGTACGCGACCTCCTCCAATAGCCGGAATAAGGCGCTGAGCAATGACAGCTTTAACATTCATAGAAAGCTGATACAACACGGGATTATGCATCTCGTCTGGGAAGAATTGCAAAACACGCTCGATAGTTTGTACAGCGTTATTGGCGTGCAAAGTAGACAGCACTAAGTGACCAGTTTCGGCAAAATATACGGCCGACTCCACAGACGAAAGATCGCGCATCTCACCAACTAGCAAAACGTCTGGCGCTTGACGCAAAGCACTTTCCAAAGCGTCGCGGAAGCACATAGTATCGGTACCGACTTCGCGCTGAGAGACTAAGCATTTGTTAGTATCAGTATGAACATATTCGACAGGATCTTCAATCGTAACGATATGGCCACTAGAATGTTCTTTGCGATACTTAATCATGGAAGCCAAAGTGGTTGATTTACCAGATCCTGTAGGGCCAGTTACCAAAATAAGGCCGCGCCTTTCCATAACTAAATCGTTAAGGACAGGATGGAGTCCCAGAGTCTCGATATCCAGAATATCTTCTTCAACTCGCCTAAATACCATAGCAACGCTGTCTTTTTGGCGATAAGCATTGACACGGAAACGCCCAATATGTTTTAAAGGATAAACAAAGTTGGCTTCGGGGTGGCCGCCTTCAAATTTTTCACGCAAGTGGCCTGGCATGATGGCCAGAGCCAAATATTCGGTCATTTGTGGAGTTAGAGCTTCACATTGTACTGGATACATAGTACCAGTAATACGCAAAAAAGGAGGCAAATCGGCTTTGATATAAACGTCGGAAGCTTTTTGTTGATAAGAAAGAGCCAATACCTTATCAAGCAAAGCTCTCAGATTCTCAAATTCCATATTTTCTCTCCTTTAGGTACAATTTCGGCAGCTTCAAAAAGCTGTCAAAGTATTTTTTCAGCTGCCTATTAGGCTAAAAGAACTTAATATTGATATGCTCTTCCTGTCCGGCCAAAAGGCGCTCAATATTGTGCCGGTGTTGAAATATAACAATAGCGGCGCTGATTATGGCAAAAATAATTTCGAAAGTCGAAGCTCCGTAAACATAAGCTATGCAAGGAAAAGCAAAAGCCGCTGAAAGAGAAGCAGCTGAAGCCCAGCGAGTTAAAAGAGCTACGCCAAGCCATAAAAGAGCTGCTATACCTATAGCTTGAGGAACTAAAGCTAAAAACACGCCGCAAGTAGTAGCTACGCCTTTGCCACCTTTAAATTTTAAAAATATTGACCAATTGTGACCTGCCACAGCAGCCAGGCCAAAAAACAATTTTACAAGAGGATGCATAAAATCGGGCACAAAGACAAGATAAGATAAGCAAACAGCCAAAAAGCCCTTTAAAACATCAAGGACGAGTACTATAAGCGCTGCCTTCAACCCCAAAACGCGATAAGCGTTAGTAGTGCCAACACTGCCGCTTCCTGAACTTGAAAGGTCGGTGCCGTTAAAGCGTTTAGCTACTATAGCTCCTGAAGGGAATGATCCCAATAAGTAGCAAACTGCCAACAAAATCAATAACCAAATCATACTTAACTCTAATTTCTTTCCCTTGACCGTCGTTTATTGAAAAGCAATACCGACTGCCAATATTTAGCCTATTGCAATCGGCTCCCCTGCTGACTAGCAAGCTCTTTACCAATCAAAATAGAAACGTCCACCAGGTCTGGCCATAATCAAAGTAGGCTCGCGCAAATATTCATTGGCTACCCTTTTAACATCAGCTACGGTGACACGTTGCAATTCTTGTAATTTGCGAGCGTCACTTTCGTAGCCGGCGCCAGAAAGTTCAGCCATGCCTAAATGCAAAGCTCTGCCACTCATACTCTCCCTTTCCAATAAATACATACCCAGCAATTTTTCTTTAGTTTCGGCCAACTCTAATTCGCTCATGCCATCTTTTTTTAACTTATCTATCTCAGCAAGCATACGTCGTCTGGCTATTCCAACTGAACTAGGCTTGGTAATTACATGACACAAAAGATGCGAAGGGCCCAAAAGTTCTGGATATCTGGCTCCCACTTCATAGGCCAATCCTCTATTTTCACGCAATTGAGTCCAAAGGCGCGAGCTTAGTCCGGCGCCTAAAGCTCCGTAAATAACTTGCATAGGTGCATAATCAGAGCTTTGTAAAGAAGGAGCTTGATATCCAAGCAAAACCCAAGCCAATTCCGATTGGGAGTATAAATAAACTTCTTTTTCGGAAGCTTGTGGCTCCCATTGAACTTCCAAAATTTTTTCCCGAGCCGGTATTAAAGAGCTACAATCTGAAGCTACTTCTGCACGCACTCTATGCCCATTAAGTCGACCAGCTGCAGTTATTACCGTGCGATCAGGAGTGAAATTATTTTTAAAATAGGCACTAACATCAGCAGCTGTAGCCCTTTTTAAAATCAATGGTACTACTTGCGGCGAGCGCTTATAAGGATGCAATCTATAAAAGCAACTCAAGAAAATATCATAAAGCTGATCGGAAGTACCGCCGCCCTCTCCCATACGATTCAAAGTTTGTTCACGGGCCCTTTGTAATTCAGCTTCGGAAAAATTGGGATTAGACACCGCTTTACATAAACGGCGCAACATAAACATATAATTGACTGGTGATGTGGTAATGCTCAAGCGGCTATAATCGGCCGAAGCCCCATCATCGACCAAGGTACCAGTAATTTCTACAACATCGTCACCTTCACTGTCGTTGGAAATACGATTGTTGAGCATTTTTAAAATTAAAAAATTGTACCCTTGTAAATTGCTGCCTTCTTGGCTAACTCCACAACGCACCAAATAATCAAGCACAACTAAATTTTCGCTGGGAGCTTCTAAAGTTAAGCACGCCAAACCATTGGGTAAGACATATTTTTTTACAGCCGCAGTAGCAGCCGACGCCGCCGAAGTTCCGGAAAGCGAAAAATTGTCAATTTTATAAGTAGCTGACGTAGGTCGATTGTAACTAGGCAGCGCGGGTAACTTTAAATTGCTTTCTTTGAACTGGTCAGCATAAACGGCCGAAGTTAGAAAAGCAACAAAAATAAATCCGGTGGCAATTTGTGTAAAAACTTTGAACATAAGCCTAGCCTTTCTTCAGCGCTTGGTTGCATAATTGCCCGGAGCGGATGTCTCTTCACTAGCGGAATTGACATTGTTAGTTTTTTTAGGAGGCTGACCGACTAATTTTACGCAGTAGTATCCTCCGCTTAAGTATTTATTGGCTGCCGCTATCACCTCATCTTTGGTTACGTTTTCAATTTCTTCCAAATAGCGATTGGTAAATTTCACATCATTAATAGAAGCATAAAAGCCTAAATTTTCGGCTTTGCCAGCGTTAGTCTCTTCTGAAAAAGAATAGTTGCTGCGTAAAAAGGCTTTAGCTCGACGCAAATCACGCTCGGTAAACTTACCTTGACACACAGAATCGGCAACAGATAGCAATTCACGCTTAATACGCTCTTCGTTGCCTACTTTGCCTATACCATAAATTGAAATTAAACCGGGGAAACGCTGAGTCAGAAATTGGACACCGCCATCTTGAATTTTGCCTTTTTTTACTAACTCGCGCTGGATTAAAGAGCCACGTCCCAAACCTAACAAGAAAGACATAACATCCACTTGATAAATGTCAGGCTTATCATGAATAGAGGGCCCTATAAAACCGACCATAATAAAGCTAGACTGTGCCTTAACTTCCTGAGTGTTTACTACTTCTTTTTCCGGCCTTTTTATGGAAGCATAATTACTGATAATGCGCTTTTGGGGGCGTGTAAAAGAAGAGAATTCTTCACGCAACACATTGAGCATTTCCGCGCTGTTAAAATCGCCTACTACAACTACGCTAGTACGTTCCGGAGAGATAAAAGTATCGCGAAACTTCAGAAAATCAGGGCGATTAAAAGATTTTATGGTATATTCAGTGCCGATAATCGGTCTGGCATAAGGGTGATCGCCGTAAGCCATTTCGCTAATTAGCTGATTCATGATACGCGCAGGGCTTTCTAAGTTCATACGATACTCTTCCAGAACAGCTTTGCGCTCTTGATCTATAGATTCTTGATCCAATTCGGCATTTTTTAAAGCATCAGCCAAAAGGTGCATACCCTTAACAGCATTTTTACTGGGCAAGTTTATATAGTAGTGAGTAAAATCACGACTTGTAGAAGCATTGGTTTGTCCTCCCAGAGCTTCGATAGCCCTTTTAAATTGGTAGCCATTTAAAGTTGGAGTACCACGGAAAAACAGGTGCTCAAAAAAGTGAGATATACCCATAGTCTCCGGAGTCTCTTCAAAACCGCCTACTTTGCAAAATATATTAAGCGAACAAGTTGGAGAAGCATAATTTTCGGATAAAACCAAAAGCATACCGTTAGGCAATACTTCACTATAATAGTTTACTTTTTGCTGAGCCAGTGCCGGCCCCAAGCTGAATAAAACCGACACTAAAACAAATAAACCAAGCAGGCACTTTAAGCGCCCTTCTTTTTTAATAAAGGCTAACATTTTTTTCATACTCTCTGATTGTACTATAAACATTAGCGAAAGATATTAGCCTAAACGAAATAGCTTAATTTTATTTTTTACTTCCAGACAAAATTTAAAAATAAAAAAGCCCGAACTCTCGAGAGAGCCGAGCTTTTTCTCACACATAGAGAAAAGGGCCGGTACGCGGGGGGGGGAAACGCTACCAGCCCTAAATGGTACCACGTGCGGGATTCGAACCCGCGATTTTCGCCGTGAGAGGGCGACGTCCTGATCCTCTAGACCAACGTGGCATGAAGTTGGCTGCCGAAGAAGGATTTGAACCCTCACGTACGGATCCAGAGTCCGCTGTCCTACCGTTAGACGATTCGGCATCGTAGTCTTCACTACCATTTTACATTTTCTCTCGTTCTCGCTAGAAGCTTTTGTTTTGCTATCTCTTGGGAACGAGTGGATTATATACACATAATATAGATTAGTCAAGAGCTTTTCTAAAAAAATAAAAGTTTTAAATTGCAATATTAAGTTGAACACCTTTCCATAGCTTTATGAGTTGAGTATATTGCTTAATTCATCGTCAAAACTTTCTTGTGCTGTTCTATAACTGTTTACTGTCAGTGTAAGAACGTATAGAAGTATGCTTTTTTATAAAGCGGCGGAATAGACCATTTTGGTTTTCATTTGTGCCTTTATCACCGGAACAGTAAGGACGAGCGTAATAAACGTAAGTCCCTTCAAGTTCTTCTAACTGGTATAGTTGGGAAAATTCGCTTCCATTGTCTGTCGTTATGCTCTTAAATACTTTATTAAAATTTTTTCCAAATTTATCTTTAAGCGCATAAAAGACGTTCATCACATAGGAACTGCTTTTACTTGGTAGCCGGTAAATCTTTGATTTTCTAGTTTTTCTCTCTACCATTGTAAGTAAGACATTATCGTCACTGCGATTGCCTATAACTAAATCACATTCCCAATGGCCAAATTCAAACCTTTCCTTTACAGAATCAGGCCTTTCTAAAATAGAACGTCCATATATTCGCTTTCTTTCGTGTACTACGCGCTTTTTTATTCTCTTTCGTCTTATCAATAGCGGAAGTTCTATGGCAAGAATCGGTACAATTAGCCCTTTGTTTACATAATTATACAATGTTTTTGTACAAACTATATCATCTCTAGAAAATTCCCCTGTAAAAAGTGCCCTCCCAACGCATGCATCAAGCGACCAATTATTTTTCTTAAAGTTGTAATAAACATACTTTAGAAAAGCTTTTTTTAGAGATGCAACACACCTTCGTCCACAGTTCTCCCGATTGTATTCATACGCAGCTTGACCATATTCAGCATAGTACCTAAACCTCGTTCCATTGCATATAGGTGTTAAGCCCCGTTTTATTTCATTTCGAACTGTGTTAACTGCGCAGCCTATTTCACGCGCTATACCACGTAACGAGCATCCTGCTCTTAACTTAGATTGAATTATGCCTCTTTCATACTTGGTCAAATGAGAGTATTTCCTGCGAAGTTCATTTGTGATAGAATCCATG
>SFMI01000228.1 GCA_004554425.1 Candidatus Saccharimonadota bacterium
GCTAAGCCTTCCAATTGCTTGGCAATTTTCTTTTTTTGTGCAGAAGTATTAGTAACTTTAGGTTTAGTAGCTGCAATTTTTTTATTTTCATTTTTTTGCTGAAGTTTGCGACGTTTTTCTTGCAAATTTAGGGGAATGTCGGCTATAGCAAAATTTTTGCCTATAGCAATTTCGTAAAGTAGCCCTAGAGAGTGTTTACAAGGAAATTGCCTACTTGGGCAAGAGCAACGGCAAATCGGTTTTGCTGGGTCGGCAAAATCTGCGGAAGTTTGGTATGTACTTTTGCCACTGCCTGCACATTCAGCCCAATAGAGCATACCGTCAGTCGATTGGCAATGGTTAGAAAATTTGCCTGTTTCAGATAATAAACGTCCGTTTTTTAATGCCGCTGGTGAAGGTGCCAGAGAAGCAATCGTGTTTTCGTCAATTAAAGTGTGGCTCATTTTTTTACCCTTTCTTGGCAAAAATCGACAGGTCTTGTTTTTTTAAGGCTCTTTCCAATAGCTCTGGAAGCTTTTCTGGAGAGCAAGCAAAGCAAGGAATATCTAAGTTAGCAATTTTTTGGGCTGTTTGGGCGTCATAATATGCTTTGCCCCCATCGGCAATAGCTAGTAAAACTACTACCCTGCAAAGAAGCACGGTTGCCACCTTCTTCCAAATCTGAAATGAGGAAAAACAAAGTTTTGTCTGGTTGCTCTATAAGGCTCTGGCAATAAGCTAAAGATTTTGCAATATCAGTACCGCCGCCCATTTGAAAACCGAAAAGCAAATCTACAGGATCGCTACACAAGTCGCTTAGATCCATAATATTAGTATCAAAAGCCACAATATTTGTATGTAGCGAAGTCATAGAAGCTAAAATGCAAGCCATTACTGAAGAATATATAATGGAAGAGCCCATAGATCCGCTCTGATCTATATCTAAAATTACTTGCCAGCTATTTATTCGACTATCTCTATCAAAAAAATAGACATGCTCGGGAATAATAGTTCCTAGTGTAGGATTGAAATTTTTGAGGTTGCGGCGAATAGTGCGGGCAAAATCGAGAGCTGCTGAAGAAGGCAGAGGAGAGTGATTTTTTTTATTGATAGCGGCAGCAACTGCCCGTTGTAAATTGTCGACTAAAAGTTTATTTATATATTCAACTATTTTTTTTATATAATTGCGTACAGCTTCTTTAGATTTAGCCGGAATTTGATCTTTTAACATTAAAAGAGTAGAGGCCATATTTACATCTACTTGGAGATTGTCCAATAATTCCGGCTCGGTCAAAAGTTGTTTTAGGCCTTGGCGCTCTATGGCATCGTTTTGGACTATGGCTACGGTGTCAGCATCAAAAAGAGAGCGAATATCGCCCAGCCAATGAGAAAGACGGGGCAAAGAAGGCCCTGAGCCAGAAGAAGCTGAACCGTTGCTGCCACTAAAACTTTCCTCTGTCGTACCATAGACAGAGGCTAAAGCCTGATCAAGCATAAATTGCTCTTGGCTAAGCGGCTGAGCGCCCATAGAGCTGAATTTATCTTCGCTTTCCGAGCCTAAAAGCAAGCGCCAGCGAGCTATTTTCGTTTGCTGTTCCTGATCCATGTCTTTGCTTAACCTCTAAATATCACTGAAGTCAAAATTGTCGAGATCTTTGAGAAATTGCTGCTCTTCTGCTTTTGGCACTTGCCTTAAAGAGACTGGCGCTTGATTTAAATTCCACAGCTCACCTAAATTTTCAGCTATATCATTTTTCTCCTGAGGGGAAAAATCGGCGAAGGTGCGACGCAAAAAGACTAAAGCGCGGCGAAAAGATTGCTCATCCAATTCAGATAGATATTTATCTAAAGTTTTCCATAAATTGAAACGCATAATCAGGGCTTGATGATTTTTGCTTGATAAGCCTTCAAACCATCCAGCACCCGATTCAGCTGGCATACCGTGTGAAAGACGGCGGCCTATTTCACAATTTAGCTCCTCTTCATTGGTAATGCCGCGCTCCAGTAAAAGGGCCATAGCAAAACCTGATAAGCAAGCATTTAATTTATCGTTGACTGATAAACGTTTAAGTAAAGATGTCCACAGAGATACGTCAAGGTTGCTATGGTTCAATTGTAATTTATTTATTTGCTCCATAGCTTGCTCATCCTCTTCTGTGTTGATAGCTGGCAGAACGATGTTGTTGCCAACTTGCAGGAAGTTGATGTATGCCCAATTTCGCTTATCTGCTCGCTGAACATGATAATGTAGCTTCTCTATCCGAAAACGG
>SFMI01000229.1 GCA_004554425.1 Candidatus Saccharimonadota bacterium
GGAGTCTTCATCGTAAATAGGCTTATTAAGCGATACATAAGAGTTTAAAGGTATATGTTTTTGACGAGTGGCAGTTTTAATTGCGGTAATAATCTGCCTCGTAATACATAACTCAGCGAATGCTCTGAAAGAAGATAATTTGTCAGCGCGGAAGTCGCGAATCGACTTGTACAGGCCAATCATTCCCTCTTGAATAATATCTTCACGATCGGCACCTACCAAGAAATAGGATTTTGCTTTCACGCGCACAAAATTTTTATATTTAGAGATAAGGTACTCGGTAGCAAACTCATCACCGTCTTTGGCTAGCTTGACAACTTCCTCATCCTGGCGCTCATCTAGGCTGGCGCTATAGTTGCTGCCCGTACTTGGCACTGACATCAAGTTGGTATTTGGCATTCAAATAACCTCGTGTTCTTCCAATGTGAGCCTCTGCGGATTGTAGACTAAATGCATTTTTATTTCTCTGAAAAGGAACCATTGAGTTTCAACGAAGAGCGCAACATATGCTTTTAGTGGTTCATCCGTAGGGAGCGGACTTTCCACGTTCTCTTATTGAAGTAGATCGAAGGAAAAATTCGCCATTCCGGCAGAATCAATCATTCGTATCAGGCAGTGCTGACCTTACCGCGAGCCTTTTTACACCACCAGAAAAATAGAGAAACAAAAAAACTAGCTATCTGTAAATATCCCAAAGGGGACCTAAGCAGACAACTAATTCACTACACACATCCTCCACCGCAAAAAATATAACTGAAAGAAGATGAAACTGAACTTTCCGCAACTGCTGCGCTGCAGAGTTCCTAGTCAAGTATCCGTTAAGATACAGTATCTCTAGGCTATCCCCGTAGTTCCTACGGTTCTTTGGCATACCAACCGCTTGAGAAGTCGGTACACCGATCTAAGCTACAAAACGAGCTTTGGTAAGGAAAGAAAGTATGTTATCTTGTGATCTAAACTTTCCTTCCGTTAGCTTACCTGTTAAGGATACCACAAACAGACCCTTTTGGCAATTATTGACAATTGCCTTTGCTGCTGTTTCTCCTACTTGTTTCCTAGCCTTTGTCTGACAACTTCATACATCATAATTCCGCCAGCAACAGACACATTGAGTGATTCAATCTTGCCCAACATGGGAATTTTGACTAAATGCGTGCATAACTCTTTTACACTAGGACGCAGTCCTTTACCTTCAGCTCCCATTACCACCACAGTAGGGCCATTGTAATCGATTTGAGTATAATCATAATCGGTATTAGAATCGGCACCCAAAATAGTATAGTTTTCGGAGCGAAGCTGGCGTAAAACAGATCCTAATTTTGGCACACGAGCTACCAACATATGTTGATCGGCTCCAGCACTGGCTCTAGTAACTGCAGAAGTGAAGCTACACGAATTGGAGCTGGTTACAATCACACCATCCACTCCGCTGGCTTCGGCAGTGCGCAATAAAGCTCCAAAATTTCCAGGATCTTGCACTTCATCAAGTACCAACAAGAACGGAGCGTAGTCGCTCTGGCGGCACTTATCCATGATTTCTTCCAAAGTATTGAAATTGCGAGCCGCTTTAATAGCAGCCACGCCCTGGTGATTGGCATGGTTACACATAAAATCTAAACGATTGCGATCACAATGGACAACGGCGATACCTTCCTCTCGAGCCATAGTAAACACTTCTTTAGGTACACCAACAGCCTGCTTCAGCACATAAATGCGTTGCAAAGGCACGCCGCTGCGCAAAGCCTCAACTACAGGGCGACGCCCATAAATAGTTTCTTGCTCTACTTTGGACTCTTGAGCAACTTTTGGTTCTTGCTCGGAAGCAAAAAATTCGTTAGCGCCTTTAGCTTCACTATTATAGCGATTTTCTTGGCGATCTTTAAATCCGGCACGGGAGGTCCCTTCGGAGCCCCCTCTCCTATCCTCGAAACGACGCTCCTTTTGACGGCTATGTCCATATCCGGCAGAACGACCGTAAGGGCGACTATTTTTTACCTCTTGCTTGGATCGATTTTCCATCTTAACCCCTTGGGAGTATCCTCTAAAATAATACCGCGCTCTAAAAGCTGATCACGGATACAGTCGGCTTTTTGGAAGTTGCGCTCTTTGCGAGCTTGCTGACGAGCTTCGATTAAAGCTTTTTCTTCGTCGGTAATTTCATCACTGACCGATTTTTGAGCTTCTTTGACAATATCTAAAGCCAAAACTCTGTCAAATTCATTTATCAAACCTAAAATGAGCTGAGCAGCTTCTTTGCCTATATCGCCACCTTCATCAATAGCTTTATTGACGTCACGGCGCAAAGCAAAAAATACAGCCAAAGCCTCCGGAGTATTGAGATCATTGTCCATAGACTCAATAAACTTGCGGCGACTATCTTCGACAAGTTGCTTCAACTTCTTGAGCAGTTTGCAAACCGCTAAAAGTAAAATCTAAACGTGTGCGATAATGGGTAGAAAGCAACAAATATCGCACAGACAAAGCGTTCCAAGCTTTGCCAGAAGCATTCTTAGAAGCATCAAGTAAATCGCGCAATTTATAGAAATTGCCCAGAGACTTACTCATCTTTTTGCCTTCAACTTGCAAATGTTCAGAATGCAACCAATAATTGACAAAAGTTTCACCAGTGCAAGGCTCAGTTTGGGCTATTTCATTTTGATGATGGGGGAAAATATTATCAACACCACCAGTATGAAGATCGAAATAATTGCCCAAATATTCGGTGCTCATAGCCGAACACTCGATATGCCAGCC
>SFMI01000058.1 GCA_004554425.1 Candidatus Saccharimonadota bacterium
GTTGCCAAAGCCGAAAATACTGCTGGCCAAATTGACGACAAAGCTGAGCAAGCCAAAGACGGCGTAAGCACCGTCGAAGCCGCCAACGCCGCTGATAAGTCTGCCGCCGACAGCGCCAAAGACACTGCCGACGATGCTAAGAATGCCGCTGGTCAAGGTGAAGACACTAAGGCCGCCGGTACCGAAGGTGCCAAAGAAGGCGCTAAAGATGGTGCTGCCGACAGTAGCAAAATAGATCCCGAAAAACTTCCTGATGGCGTTTTCGTGGATAAAAATGGCACGCTTTATAGCGAAGATGGCAAGAAGCTTCCCGAAGGCAGTACCCTCAATAAAGATGGTAAGTTAGTTAATGGCGAGGGCCAGTTGATTGACAATAAGGGCAACCTTGTCAATGAAGAAGGCAAGCGCATTGGTGCCGATGGTAAAGTAATGAGCGATGAAGAGATCGCTGCAGCCGATAAAGCCAAGGCCGACGAAGCCAAAGCTGGTGAAGCTAAGGCCAACGAAGGTGCTGGTCAGGCTACTGACAATTTGAGCGATTTCGAAAAAACTACTGGTATCAGCAATGAAGATTTGCAAAAGAAATTAGACCAGCTTGGCCAGCAAATTGCCGCTCAGCAAGCTGCTGCCAATAATGGTGGCTCCGGATCCGGTTCCGGCGGCGGTGGCAACTATGGCGGCGGAGGCGGCGGCGTAAGTGGAGTCGGCGGCTCCGGTGGCGCTGGTAGTGTCAGTTCCGGATCTTCTGTTAAGAGAAGCAGCGCGGCCGGCGACATCGATCTTTCTAAGTGCTCCGATGAAGATATTGCTAAGGCTATCGATGGCTTCTTGGCTGAAAAAGGCTCTCCCGCTCCTGCTGGTACTGGTGCTTTGTTTGTCAAAGCTGGTAAAGAAAACGACGTAGATCCTTTGGTTCTGCTTTCCATTGCTGGTCAGGAAACCCGCTGGGGTACCGCTTCCGGCAGCGTCGGTATCAATGGTTGGATGGGCGTAGGCGCTTACGACTCCGACCCCAACAACTCTACCCGCAATCCTACCTTCTCTGGCGTAGAAAACCAGATCAATGTTGGTGCCAGAACTTTCAAAAATTTGCGTGCTAAGGGAGGCTCCTCTTCCGATGCCTCTATCGCCGATCAGGCTTCGGCTGTCAATAAAGCCGGTTGGGCCACCGACCAGAATTGGCATAACGGCGTAACTAAGATCTATCACGATCAGGTTGGTGCTTATATGCTCGAAAACCTTAAGGGTGCAGAACTTAAAGGTAACAAAGGCATTGAAGGCGCTCTCGATGAGGCTCTTTCCATGGAAGGTATGACTGAAGGTGGCAACGCTTCTCAGATCAATGCCATTACCAAAGATTGGAACCAGAGCTGGGCTCTCGATTGTCAGTCTCAACCTTGGTGTGCTGCTTTCGCTACTGGTATTTTAGCTAAACATGGCGTTATGGACTTTAGCGCTTGTGATAACGTCAACTATACTCCCACTTTGGTCAATTGGTCTAAAGGTCAGGGCACTTGGCGTCAAGGTGGTGGCGATTATGCTCCTAAAGCTGGCGACATGATTATGTTCGATTGGGACAACACCCGTTCTGGTGCCGATCACGTCGGTTTGGTAGTAAGCTACGACGCGGGTAGTGGTGTAGTTACTACTGTTGAAGGCAATAGTGGCAGTCCTGGAGCTGTCAGAGTCAAGACTTATGATCGCAATCAAGCCTGCGTCATGGGTTATATTGAGCCCAATAAATAGTAGAGTTTAATTTAACTGATAAGTAGCCCCTCGGCCTTAAGGCCGAGGGGCTTTTATTTCTTGAGTTGAATCTAGAAAACTTTAAAGTTAAATAAATGTTAAATCAATAGATAAATTCTAGATAAAATAAACTAGTGCTTGATAATATGAATAACAATACCTATACATGGGTTGAGCGCAATGGTTTGCGCTCGTAAAGGTAGGAGGGATTTTATTATGAGTATCAATAGTAGCTACGATAATTCTGCCGCTATCAGACAACAGCAAGCCGAAGAGGCTCGCCGCCGTCGCGAGGCCGAAGAAGCTCGTCGCCGCCAGGAAGAGGCCCGCAAAGCCGAGGAAGCCCGCAAGGCTCAGGAAGCTCAGCAAGCTAAAGAAGCCGAAGAAGCTCGCAAAGCTCAAGAAGCTCAAAAGGCTCAAGAGCAAGATAAAGTTGCTGTTACCAGCAGCGAAGCTGCCGAGTCTGGCAAAAGAGTCAAAGTTGCTTCTTTAGACGATGAGAGCAGCTCTAAGCTTCATAAGGGCGGTCATACCGATGAACACGGTTTTGGCGGTGGGGGCGGTAAATTTGGCAGCTCCTCTATTACTCATGTTTCGTCCAGCGGTAGAACACACGGCGGTACCGGCGGTACATTTGATACTAAAGTCGAAGAGAAGGGCTTCTTTGAAAAGATCGGTGACAAAGTTTCCGGTTTCATTGATGGTTTGGCTGGCAAAGCCGAAAATGCCAAAGATAAGATCGTTGAAGGCGTTAAAGATAAAGTAGCCGATGGTTTAGACGGCGCTTCTGGTTTGGCCGACAAGATTGGCATGGATGGCCTTTCCGATGATCTCGAAGAGATGGCCGACAACCTCAGAGGCGAAGACGGCGAAGAAGTTTCTGACGCTGACAAAGCTAAGGCTAAAGAGACCATAAAAGAGAAGCTTGAAGAAGCAAAAGAGAAGCTTAAGGAAAAGAAGCTCGAGAAGCTTAACGAAGAGAAAGAAGCTCAGACTAAGAAGCAAGAAGAGCTGGAGAAACAGCGCGACGAGACTATCGAAGAGCTCGAAAAAGCTAAAGCTGCTGGCGACCAAGCCAAGGTTAAAGAGCTCACTAACAAGCTCGATGGTATCAACGATGAGCTTTCTGAAGTAAATGATAAGCTCGACAAGATCAACAAAGAGATCGAAGAGTTAGAGCCTACTCCCGAAGAGGAGATGGAAGACCTCCAGAAAGACATGGACGAGCTTACCAAGCAAGAAGAAGCTAAGCTCAAAGAAAAAGAAGAGCTGGAGAAGAAGCAAGAAGAACTCGTAGAAGAGCTGGCTGCCGCTAAAGCTGCTGGTGATCAAGAAAAGATTGAAGAGATCACTAATAAGCTTCAAGGCGTCAACGAAGACTTAGAGCGCGTCAATGGCGAGCTCGAAGATATTCAGACTCAGAAGCAGAACCTTCAGAAGGATATCGATAAAGTACAAGCTGAGATCGATGCTAAAAACGCTCCTGCTGAAGAAGCTGCTCAGGCTCAAGGCGCTCAGGCTAGTTCTGATGAAGCTGCTGGAGCTCAAGGTGCAGCCAATGGCTCTAATGGCGCCAATGGTAGCAACGGTTCCAATGGCGGTGGCAACAACGGCGGTACCGGAGCTGTCAATAATGGCGGTGGCGGCACCGGTGGCACTGGCGGCGTAGGCGGTACTGGTGGTACCGGTGGAGCTCAGGGTACTGGCAGCACTGGCTCTGCTACCAGAACTACTGCAGCTGGCGACATCGACCTTTCTAAGTGCTCCGACGCTGACGTTGCTAAAGCCATCGACGGTTTCTTAGCTTCCAAGGGCTCCGATGCTCCCGAAGGTACTGGCGCTTTATTCGTTAAAGCCGGTAAAGAAAACAATGTCGACCCCTTAATCCTTCTTTCCATCGCTGGTCAAGAGACTCAGTGGGGCAAGACTGGTATCGGCATCAATGGTTGGATGGGCGTAGGCGCTTACGACTCCGATCCTAACAATGCTACCAGAAACTCCAAGTTCTCCGGTGTAGAGAATCAGATCAATGTCGGTGCCAGAACTTTCGCCAACTTGCGTTCTAAGGGCGGATCTTCTGCTGACGCTTCCGTAGCTGAGCAGACTTCTGCTGTAAACAAAGCTGGTTGGGCTACCGATCAGAATTGGCATAAAGGTGTAACTAGTATCTATCATGATCAGGTTGGCGCTTACATGCTCGAGCACCTCAAGGGTGCCGAAACTAAAGGCGGTAAGGGCGTGTCCGGTGCTCTCACTGAGGCCGGTTCCATGGTTGGCATGACCGAGAGTGGCAACTCTTCTCAGATTAATGCTATTACCAAAGATTGGAACCAGAGCTGGGCTCTCGATTGTCGCTCTCAACCTTGGTGCGCCGCTTTCGCTACCGGTATTTTGGCTAAGCATGGCGTCATGGACTTCAGCAAGTGCTCCAACGTCAACTACACTCCCACTTTGGTCGAGTGGTCTAAAGGTCAGAACACTTGGCAGCAGGGTGGCAACGGTTATGCTCCTAAAGCCGGTGATATGATTATGTTCGACTGGGACAACACTCGCAGCGGAGCCGACCACGTTGGTATCGTCGAAAGTTACGATGCAGCTAGTGGTACCGTCACTACGATTGAAGGCAACAGCAGCAATTCCGTACGTCGTAAGACTTACAATGTAAATGCCGCTTGCATTATGGGCTTCATTATGCCTAATAAATAACATAAAGTAGTGCTCTGTAATTAATAGTGGAAGAGGGGACAACTTTATTGGTTGTCTCCTCTTTTTGTCTTTTAAAGGGCACTTAAAAAAGCTTTACTAACTTTTCGTTTTGAGTTATTCTCTATGGTAAGATGGGCCGTTTGCGTGTATTTTTGTCCATCATATTTTTACTCCCAGGGGTTCAGGAGGAACTTAATAGATGTTAAATTCCCTTGCTCGCAACAAGGGGAGCAGACGTTGGCTGGGCCTATGCCTTTTCGCTATAGCCTTCCTGTTCGCTGCTCTTGTCTCCGGTTGCGGCGGTTCTGGCAGCTCTGGCAGCGGCGGTGGTGCTCCTGCCAAAGAGTTCTCCAATGTTATTTTCCATTTCAACGATTTAGTAGACGGCAAAACATTAGCTCGTACTGTTCCTGACGGTACAACTCAAATACGTTTTACCGGTTCTACGAGCTCCCGCGAGGTTCTCTATGGTCCTACGACCAGAGATTACGCTCCTACCATCACTTTAGAGAAAGTTCCGGTTAGAGTTACTGGTTTCGTTCTCGAGTGTCTCAACAGCAATAATGGTCTTACCGCTATTATTCCTGTCAAAGTGGAACTGAATGGCTATCGTGACACCACTGTTACTATTTCCGAATCCCCTGCTTTGAGCAGCGTCGTAAAGAATGTGGTCGTAAAGCCTACAGAAATTAAGGATTTGTTAGTTGGATCTAGTGAGAGCTTCACTGCTGTAGCTACTTTAAGCGATGGACAAATTGTCGATCTTACTCCTTACTTAACTTTCAGTAGTTCTAAGCCAGAAGTAGCCACAGTTGAACAGAATGGCTACGATGGTGCCAAGATTACTGCCAGTAAGGGCGGCGAGACTGTCATTTCTGGTTCTGTTTTAGGCGTTGATATGCCTGAAATTAAAGTCACTGTAAATGCTGGCGTTGTCGAGAAGTCTGTGGCTTTTTCGCCTGAGAAAGTAACTGTACCTATGGGACGTTCCCGCGAGCTTACTGCTCAAATGGTTTACAGCGACAACTCTAAGGGGACTGTTTCCGCTGATCGCGTCACATACACCGTTGAGCCTGCTAAAGGTGTTGTCACTATTGAGCATACTCCTACTGGATGCAAGGTTATTGCTGCCGGTGGCGTTGAATCTGGCGCTACAGCCATTGTCACTATGACAGTTACCAATGAAGGTGAAAAGCCTTTCACTGCTAAAGCCGAAGTTACTATTACTGATAAAGAAGTTGAATCTATTGCTATCACCAACGACACTGAAGGTGATATGTTGAATAAACTTTATCCTACCGGTACTAATAACGCTTGTCAGTTTACTGCTACTGCTACTTATAGCGATGGTAGTACTGGTGATGTTACCGATACGGCTACTTGGAATAGCAACACGGAAGCTGCTGCCAAATTTGGCGAAACTAAAGGTAAATTAGAAGCTATTGCTGTTGGTACTACTACTGTAACTGCCGAGTTGGATGGAATAACTTCCAATGCTATTGCTATCGAAGTTGTCAATCCTGGAGTTACTAAAATACAAACTAGTGTCTACGATCCAGAAAAAGGATTCGTTGCTTACATTAAAGATGGTGTTGGCCAGCCTTACGCTATCACCGTGAAGGCCTTCTATGCTAATGGCGAAGAAAAAGTTATTACTGTAGCTGACGAACTTACCACCTGTGAGTTCTTTAGAACTAAAGATGGTGAAGTTAGCGAAGAGTATGTCGACTTCCAAGATGGCGAAAAAAATGTAATTAACATTGTTCCTAAGAAAGAGACTGACGAAGCTACTGGTAGCTACATTAGATTTACCTATGATGGTATTAAGTCTGATGATATTAAAATCAACGCCACGAGGAATGTCAAAAGTAGTACCACTGCTCTTCTTATAAGCAGCAAGGTAGGAGTCTACAGCAGCATCTTTCAAGACAACTTACAAGATTGTTGTACGTGCCAAAGCTAACAATGGCGAAGATTTAGGTGACATCTCTGGTAACTATGAATTTAGTGACGGCGTTACTAGAGGTGAGGGTGTTGAGCTTGGCTTAGCTCACCCGGTTCTTGTCCCTGGCGTTACTGAAGAAAATGAATACTCCTCCACTGCTCAAATTCAAACCTATGGCGAGAGTTATGAGAAGATGACTTGGTCCAATGAGGAGCTCTACGGTAACCGTAGATATATCTCTTATATGGACACCACAACAGAAGAGCCACAAGAAAAGCAAGTTGGCGACAATGATATAATAACTGTCACTGGTCGCAATAAGGCTGATAAAGTAGAAGCTTTCAAGGTAAAAATTGTCTTGAAAGATGCTGCTGTAGACTCCTACCTTGCTGCTTATAAGAAGAGCAGTGGTACTACTTTTGACATTCCTCGTGGCGTTGATTTTAATATCACTCAGATGTCTTATAAAGCCAGTGAGACCACGAGCAATTTAGTTGATGTAACTGACTTGATGTCTATAGACGAAGAGTCTATTAAGCCGCTCTTAAGTACTTTCTTGGTTGAAAAGAAGTCTGATGGTGTCTACTCTAGCGTAACTGCTGAGGGTATATATAGCAGTCGTAACGAGTTGAAACAGACCGGCGAAATTACCATGATTAATAAGCGTGACGCTGAATCTGAAAAGTTCGGTTGCGCTGCTTACTTGGGTGGTCCTTTCCAAAGCTACAATGTGGAGCCCGCAAAGTTCACTTTGAAGCTTGAGCGTCCTATTATCATCTCTGGTTGTGCGCCTGTTGTCTATGATGAAAACGGTGAAGCACTCAGCGCTAGCTCCGACGGTACTTACCATTTCTCCGCTGGTACAAAGTTCAAGTTCTTATTGAGCTCTCCAGTACTTAGTGATAAAGGTAAGAATCCTGATGGCGATTTCTTAGCTGGTACTAGCGATATTATCGGTATGTACTACAAAGATGTTTTCATTAAAGTTGTAGAACTCTTGAAGCCCAAGACTATCGATAGCTTCTATCAGATGAGTGAAGATGAGAAGCTGAGTAGCGGTAATACGAGTACTATCAAGATTACTCCTAGTTCCAAGATGTATTACAATTCTGAGGACTTTGTCGAACACGTAACTGTGACTTTAGACAAGTAATCTTAACTAGATTTCCGTTTAGAGGGTTTATCTCTCTAAGCGGAACGAACTAGACAAAAATCCCCGTCTGCTCTATAGTAGGCGGGGATTTTTTTTATTATGTGTCCAGAAGAAAAACAAAAAAACTTCGTTCAAACTATAAGTCTAAACGAAGTTTTTTTTTAGTATAGGGCTATTTTTGTAGCGCTTACGTTAGCTTACTTTTTCAAAGCTTCGGCTACGGAAACGGCTACGGCTACGGTGGCGCCAACCATGGGGTTGTTGCCCATACCGAGGAAGCCCATCATTTCGACGTGAGCGGGCACGGAGCTGGAACCGGCGAACTGAGCGTCGGAGTGCATACGGCCCATAGTGTCGGTCATACCGTAAGAGGCAGGGCCGGCAGCCATATTGTCGGGGTGTAAAGTACGGCCGGTACCACCGCCGGAAGCTACGGAGAAGTATTTCTTACCTTGCTCAATGCACTCTTTTTTGTAAGTGCCGGCTACGGGGTGCTGGAAGCGGGTAGGGTTGGTGGAGTTTCCGGTAATGGAAACGTCTACGCCCTCTAAGTGCATGATGGCTACGCCTTCGCGAACGTCGTCAGCGCCGAAGCAGCGGACTTTGGCACGCTCGCCTTTAGAGTAGGCAATCTCTTTAACTACTTCAATTTTGCCGGTGAAGTAGTCAAATTTGGTTTGCACATAGGTAAAGCCGTTGATACGGGAGATGATCTGAGCGGCGTCTTTGCCTAAGCCATTCAAGATAACGCGCAAAGGAGTTTTGCGGGCTTTGTTGGCGTTGTTGACGATACCGATGGCACCTTCAGCGGCGGCGAAAGATTCGTGGCCGGCCAAGAAAGCGAAACATTTAGTGTCGTCGCTCAAAAGCATAGCGCCTAAGTTGCCGTGACCGAGACCGACTTTGCGATCGTCAGCTACGGAACCGGGAATGCAGAAAGCTTGCAAGCCCACGCCAATTAAGTGAGCGGCTTCGGCAGCGTCTTTAGCACCTTTTTTGAGGGCAATGGCGGCGCCTACAGTGTAGGCCCAGCAAGCATTGTCAAAAGCGATAGGCTGGACTTTGCGGACGACATCATAAGGGGCGATGCCATGCTCATCGCAAATAGCCTTGGCTTCTTCGATGCTGGAAATACCGTACTCGGCGAGCACAGCGTTGATCTTATCAATACGGCGTTCGTAACTTTCAAATAATGACATTGCGCTATCTCCCTATTCCTGACGAGGATCGACGAATTTGACACCGTCGGCGAAGCGGCCGTAAGTGCCGGTGGCATCCTTCATGGCCTGGGCGGGCTCTACACCCTTCTTGATAGCGGCCATCATCTTGCCGATGTTGACGAACTCATAACCGATAATGAGATTGTCAGCGTCGAGAGCAATACGAGTGACATAGCCTTCAGCCATCTCTAAGTAACGGGCGCCTTTAGCTTTGGTACCGTACATGGTGCCGAGCTGGCTGCGCAAAGCTTTACCCAAGTCTTCAAGACCGGCACCAATGGGAAGACCATCTTCGGAGAAAGCTGTCTGGGTGCGGCCGTAAACGATCTGGAGGAAGAGTTCGCGCATAGCTACGTTAATAGCGTCGCATACTAAGTCGGTGTTGAGAGCTTCTAAAATGGTTTTGCCGGGTAAAATTTCGGCAGCCATAGCGGCAGAGTGGGTCATACCACTGCAACCGACAGTTTCTACTAAAGCTTCTTCGATAATGCCATTTTTGACATTAAGAGTGAGTTTGCAAGCACCCTGTTGGGGAGCGCAGCGGCCTACACCATGAGTCAAACCGCTAATTTCGCTTATCTCTTTAACCTGTACCCACTTGCCCTCTTCAGGGATAGGGGCTGGACCATGATATGCGCCCTTAGCGATAGGACACATGTGAGACACTTCTGCTGAGTAAATCATAGAATTACTCCTTAACTGAAAGAATAGCAAATTACAGCTTCGTCTGCTTCTGCGGAAAAGTGCCAAGCCCTTCTGCCAATGTTTTCTGCCTTTCACGAACGCTTATCTATATATAGTGGGCAGACGTCAGCTAAGAGTATATTTTTTTTACGTTATTTTAAAATAATGGTTAACTTATAGCCGTTGACTGATCGTTTAATTATCGCTATATTTAACTCTGTATCTTTGTAATATTGACTGATTGTTCAATTGATATAATCAGCGGTGCGGATTTGAACCGCATTTTTTATAGGTAAACTTTATATATTCAGCTAGGAGAGATATTTTCTGTTTTCTATAAGCAGAAATAATAAGACTGATGAATAACAAATACTCAAATTTGCGCATCCCTGTCGGCATGGTTTTGGTGGCAGCCACTCTATTTAGCGGAGCTGTGGGCTGCACTCAAAGCAAATCTGGCGAAGAAAATAAAGATGTAGCCGTTACCGAGGTTAAAGCCAGCAATGTGGAGTTGGCTACTTCTAAAATGGGTAGCATTATGGAAGAGACTACTATTACCGGCCACTTAAACGCTATCAGTAAGGCTGATATTGTTAGCCGCGTAGCCGGCAGAGTAGTAGGCATTTATGCTCGCGAAGGTGATTTCGTGCGCAAAGGTCAGCTTTTAGTTCAGCTGGATGATACCGTACAGAAAAACACTGTCAACTCCGCTAAAGCTAGCTTGGCTCAGGCTCAGGCCGGACTTAATCAAGCCTTAGCTAATTATAATTCCGCTCAGACCAGAGTAGGTCAGGCCCAAGAAAGTATGGGTATGACCGATGTTTCCTCGGCTTTGGAAGTACAAAAAGCTCATCAGGGAGTTATTCAAGCTCAATCTGCTTTGGCTAGTGCTCAGGCCAATTATGATGATGCTTTGTTAAACATGCACCGTCAGCAAGATCTTTATGCTAAAGACGCTGTCTCTAGTTATGCCCGCGAGCAAGCTGAATTGCGTGAGCGCACCTCTTTCCAGCAGCTTAATACTGCCAAAAGCGCTCTTAAAGCAGCTAAAGAAAGTTTACATATTGCCAAAACTGCCCAGCGTCAAGTGAATATTTTAAACGCAGACGTTAAGAATAGTAAAGATGCTGTGGCTCAAGCTCAAGCTGCCGTAGAACAAGCTAGAGCTACCGTGCAAGCTGCTCAAGCCGCTTACAATTCTGCTGTTACCAACTTAGAAGATATGGCTATTAAGTCTCCTATCGACGGTGTTGTCACTAAGCGCAATATTGAAATTGGAGCTTTCGCCCATGACGGTAGCGGCGCTGTATTTAGCGTAGTTGACAACAAAGATTTGGAAATGATCAGCTCTTTAGACGAGAAGTTCGCTCCTGCAGTTAAAGCTGGTAGCAGTCTTACTTTAAAGACTTCCATTGTTGATAAAGTTCCCGCCACCGTAGTCGACGTTATTCCTGCCTCCGATCCTACTAGCCATACTATTAAGGTTCGTCTCGACATTAAGAATGGGAGTGGAGCCCTTTTAGACGGAACTTACGCCGAAGCCAACATGCCAGTGCAAGAACTCAAGGGCGTGATTGTCCCTCGTACAGCTGTCAATATTGCTGTAGGCTCTGTATATGTGATGGCTTTTGAAGGTAGTGGCGATGAAGGTACTGCCAAAAAGTACCCTGTTAAGATGGTCTATAGCAACGGTAAAGAGGCTTTGGTTACCGGTATCAATGCCGGCTTAAAAGTTGTCACTTCCGGCGCTTTGGATATTCTTGACGGACAGTCGCTCAAGATCGCTGCTGCTAAAGCAGAGGAGAACGAGTAGCCTTGAGTATTTGGGATTTTTGTATTAAGAGGCCTGTCTTTACGACAGTGCTGGTTCTATCACTAATTTTGGTCGGTCTCATGGGCTACAGCCGCATGGGTGTAGACCTCATGCCGGACTTTGATATTCCTGTAGTTAGTGTTACTACTACTTATGTAGGTGCCGACCCTGAAGTTATTGACCAAGACGTCACCAATATTATTGAAGAACAAGTCGGTACTATTGAAGGTATCAAGAGCATTGAAAGTAGCTCTTACGAGGGCTATTCCGCTATCGTTATTGAGTTTGAACTTGATCGCGATATCGACGTGGCCACTCAGGAAGTGCGCGATAAAGTATCCAAAGCCGAACAAGACTTGCCTACCTCTATCGATAAGCCTTTGGTACAGAAGATTGACCCCGACTCTTCGCCTATTATTTACCTCACTTTGGCTGGCGATATTCCCTATCAGCGCCTTTCCCAGTTGGCTGATGATGTATTGCAAGACCAAATTCAGAATATTAGTGGTGTAGGAAGCGTAGAACTTTACGGTTTCCGTGAGCGCAATATCCGTATCTGGCTTGAAGCTGGCAAAATGGAAAAATATAGCATTTCTCCTGCAGAAGTGCTTGGCGCCTTAGGTTCTTGGCACGTAGAGTTGCCCGGTGGTCGTTTGGAAACTGACAAGCGCGAATCCACTATTAAGATGGAAGGTGAGTACACTAGCGTTGAAGAGTTAGAGACTATGACTCTGGCTTGGCGTGACGGTGCTCCAGTACGCTTGAAGGATGTCGCTCGCGTTGAAGATGGCGAAGACGATATTCGTAGCTATTCTCGTGAAAATGGCCAAGCTTGTGTAACTCTGGCTGTTGTTAAACAAACTGGTTCCAATACTGTAGGTATCGCTCAGGCTGTACGCGACAAATTACCTGAATTGCGCGAGCTTTTGCCTAGCAGCGTTCGTTTGGATGTTTCTTACGACACTTCAACCTTTATTAAAGACTCCGTACAAGGTGTAGGCGATGACTTACTCTTAGGCGGTCTCTTTACAGCTATCGTTATTTATTTGTTCTTGCGCCACGTGAGGATGACGATCATTAGCTTGATCTCTATCCCTACCTCACTTTTAGGCGCTTTCGGGTTCATGTACTTCATGAACTTCACCATCAACCAGATTACTATGTTGGCTATGTCACTAGCTGTAGGTCTGGTAATCGACGACACGATTGTAGTTTTAGAGAACATCTTCCGTATGATGGAGGAGGGTTCTGCCGACGGTAAAGAGGCTGCTAGTAAGGGTACTGGTGAAGTAGCCTTCGCTGTATTGGCCGCTACCATGACTATTGCGGCTATCTTCTTGCCTGTAGCTTTTATGGGCGGTATTATCGGTCGAGTTTTCTATCAATTCGGTATTAGCGTAGGTATCGCTATTACTCTCTCTTACTGCGTATCTGTAACACTAACACCAATGCTTTGCGGCCGTTGGTTAAAGCCAGAAAATCACAACAACTTCCTTACCAATGCCGTCGGCTCTTTCCTCAGTTGGATGGATCATACTTACAGAGCTTGGCTTACTGTAGTTTTGCGCAATCGCTTTACTCGCGTGATGACCATTATCATAGCTTTCGCTTGCTTCGGCTTCGGCCTTTTCTTAGCTGGTTTCGTAGGCGAAGAATTTTCTCCTAACGCCGACCGCAGCGCCTTTATTGTCAGTGTGAAAACCCCTATCGGTACTTCCTTGTCTTTAACCGACGAACGTTGCAAAGCTATTACAACTATCGCCAGAAAGTATCCTGAAGTTATTAAAACTATGGAAACTATCGGTGATACCCGAACCGGTCAGGTTAATAAAGCCACTATTATTGTGGAGCTTAAGCCCCGTAAAGAACGTGAAAAATCTCAGCAGCAAATTATGGATGAAATGCGTGTTGAGTTTGAAAAGTTGGCTGGCGTTACTGCTATTCCCGCTCACATTCCTACTATGGGCGGTGGTTCTACTCAATATGACTTACAATATGCTTTACAGGGCGCCGATCTCGATACTCTGGAGGAAATTACCGGCAAGATTACTCGTTTGATGCAGAAGAATGAAAATCTCTGCGATATAGACAACGACTTGGAGCTTATTCAGCCTCAAGTTTCCGTTTTCCCCAAACGTGACAGTGCTGCTGATGTAGGCTTAACTACTAAAGATATTACTACTGCTTTACAAACTATGATGGGTGGTGTCGATGCCGCCAAGTTTAAGATCGGCAGCAAACGTTACGACGTGCGTGTAAAAGCTGAAGACAACTTCCGCGAAGACGCCGAATCTATTCGTAAAATACTTTTACGTACGCCTTCTGGTAAAAATGTTTACATGCGCAGTGTGGCCGATGTAGTTGAAGGCTTAGGCCCCAATTGTATTAGCCGTTACGACCGTATGCGTTCTGTAACTATCACTTGTAACGTTGTGGCCGGATCTATTACTACCGGTCAAGCTTCCGAATGGTTCGAAAAAGAGGTTGGTCAGGTCTTACAAAACTATCCTGGCTATAAGATTACCGCTACCGGTATGACCCAGAACCAAAAAGAATCTATGCAATACATGATGTTCGCCCTTATGAGCTCCATTGTGATTGTATACTTGGTACTGGCCGCTCAATTTGAATCTTTCATTCACCCCTTCACCATCATGATGACCTTGCCTCTGGCTTTGGTCGGCGTATTCTTAGCCCTCTTCCTCTGCCATGAGAACTTAAGTATCTTCGCTTTGATTGGTATCATCATGTTGGTAGGTATCGTAACCCGTAACGGTATCTTGTTGGTAGAATTTGCCAACCAGTTGCGTGAAGAAGAAGGACTCGATCCGCACTATGCTATGCTTAAAGCTGGTCCTCTGCGTTTACGTCCTATTCTCATGACTGCCGCTTCCTCTATTATCGGTGTATTGCCTGTAGCTTTAGGTATATCCGAAGGTGGCGAGGTACGTTCCGCTATGGGTGTAGCCGTTATCGGTGGTTTGCTCACTTCCACTTTCTTGACGCTCTTTGTAGTGCCGACCGCTTATATTACCTTTGATGGTACTATGGCTAGAATTACCGGCATTTTGCGTAAGATGGGCTTCAAGTTCGAAGATGACAGTAACTCTAACGGTACTTCTGGCAATGCGTCCTCTTCTAGTAAAAAGTCTGGTGTGGATTTAAGCAAGCCTGATGTGCCCGGCAAAGGTGTTGAAGATATTCGACATGGCAAAGTGATCGCCGATTCTAACGACAAGGAGGCTCGCTAATCATGAATTGCACTAGATTCGCAGGCTGGCCCAGCCGCTGGCGTATGTCGGCTATTGTCTTGTCTTTAGGCTTGGCTTTAGTCGGAGGCAGCCAGAGCGCCTGGTCTAATCCGGCCGGGGAGGGGGGGGGCTCTGCCACTCCCCAAGCTTCGTCAGCAGTAACTACTAAGGCTAAGGCTGTGCCTACTGCCAAAGCTTCTACCAAAGCCAAAACAGCAAATGACGCTCATAAAGAGGCCATTCCAGCCGCTGCACCTACTTCCGCTGCGCCTGCAACTAAAGCTTATCAGCCCCAGGCTGCTCCACAGCCTTCTCAGGCTGTTACTGCTTCTGTAAATGCTTCTGCTGGCACTATACTCCCTCAGGAAGTGGCCGATATTGAAGGCGCTCCCAAATATACTTTGCGCGACGCTATGCGTATGGCTATGAAAAACTCGCCTGCGCTCGATGCCGCCAGGGCTGCTTACAGCCAAGCTAAGGGAGCTACTGAAGAAGCTTATACCGCTGGCAATCCTACCGTAGGTTTAAGCGCAGGTTACACTTTTACAGTGCCTGATATGTCGGTTGATATGGGCGGCGAAAAAATTTCTGTCGGTTTCCAACACAACTACAACGCCAGCTTGGCTATTAACCAAGTAATTTCTACTTTTGGTCGTTTGCACTACTCAGTATTGGCCTCCCAAATGGCTGAATATAGCGCTTTAGAGCAATATCGCCAAGCTTTGGAAGCTCAATTGGCCGCTACGGCTAATAAGTACTTAAATGTGCTTTTGGCTCAAGAGAGCGTAGTGATCGCTGCTCAGCAATTAGATGCCCAAAAATCTTCCTTGCGCCAGGCTGAAGATTTGTATAAAGGCGGAACGGCCGCTAAGTTTGACGTTTTGAGCGTACGTTCAGCTACTACTTCTGCCGAGCTTACTTTAATTGAAGCCAAAAATGCTTTGCGTTTGGCTAAAGCAGCTCTGTGCAGTGATATGGGACTCCCTATCGGTACTGAATTTAATGTGGCTCCCTTCACTTGGGAAAAAATTCCTGACAATGTAGTTTCCACTTACGACTTAGAAGAGTCTGTTTTGGGAGCTTTAGAACGTCGTCCTGAAGTTAAAGCTACTCAATGGGCCAAAGAGGCTGCCGAAGCTCGTTTGGAACTTTCTCGCAACAACAGAAATCCGTCTTTAGCTTTGCAAAGTACCGTTTCCAATACTCGTGCCGCCGCTATGTCGCGTAGTACCATGTGGGTGACTAGCCTCGTGCTTTCTGTGCCCATCTATGATGGTGGAGTAGAATCTGCTCAAACTAAGCAATTACAAGCAGCCGTTGAGCAGCTTGATGCCAACTTGGAAAATGTACGCCGCGGTGTCCGTTTAGATGTAGAGCAATGCTACTATAATTTAAATAGCCGCTGGGAACGTATTGTGCAAGCTCGCGTTGGCTTAGAGCAAGCCGAAGAAGCCTACCGTGTTGCCGAAGTCCGCTACGGTGCTGGTCTTTCTACGCCTACTGAATTGCTGGAAAGCCAGTCCTCTTTAGTAGCAGCCAAACGCAGCTTGGCTACAGCTAAGTATAGTTACTTAGGAGCCAATGTTGACTGGATGCTGGCTACTTCAGGAGCTTATCCTTTTGAAGTAATAGGGCCTTTAGATGAATCTGATCTTAAAGCAGATTTAGATGCTTGGTATGTTTCTGCTGAAGAATTGCGCAACGAAGCCGTTAAGCTTATCAACCCTGTTAAAGATGATAAGATTCCTGGCACCTATCAAGAGCCTGCTGCTTCCGAGCCTTCCTTAAAGAAGCTTAGTGAGCAAATCAAATCGCAAACTATTATTGATCGTTTGCCTGAATCTAAGGAGCAAACTCCTGCGAAGGAGGAACCATCCAAATGAGCCAGGTGTCGGAACAAGATGTTGGCAGCGATAGATATAATCGTCGTCGTGAGCAGCTTTTAGATATTGCTACCCATCTTTTTGCCAAATATGGCTTAGAAGGTACCACCACTAAAGATATAGCTGAAGCTGCTGGAGTTTCTCCTGGTTTGCTCTATCATTACTACAGCTCCAAAGAAGATTTGCTTATTAGCGTCATTCGTCGTTTTCGTGAGCAAAAATGCAACGGTGAAAATGGTGATAATTACAATAAGCTCTCTTTGGGAGAAGGGCTTAAGCTTATTCTTACCGATTTTGAAGAGTTTGTCCGCAAAAATCGTGATTTGCTTTGGATTATCTTTAGAGCGGCAGCTATTTTCCCCTCAGTCAAAGATGTTCTTAACGAATTTGAAAAATCGGATAGTGGTGGTATTATCGCTTTCTTCGAAAAGAAAATTCAATCTGGCGAAATGAAAAATCTGGATCCTAGATTTGTTGCTAAATCTCTGTGTCACATTATAGTTATGGCTAATTTAGGTGGTCAGAACCACGACTTGGATATAGATAAGCTAGTTGATGTTTTCTTAACTGGTATTCAAGCCTAGCTTGGTCTTTTAGCCTACAAAAATTGAGCCCCACTGGTAGCAGCCAGTGGGGCTCAATTTTTGTATTGTAGTTTTTAGGATAATACTAACGGGCAAATTCTTGGCATAGCTTGTCCCAAGCGGCGAAAGAG
>SFMI01000059.1 GCA_004554425.1 Candidatus Saccharimonadota bacterium
AGTGCAAAAGCTGGCATAATAAAAATTAAGTTTCTGGTAATAATCAGAGGTTGAACGATTAAAGAGATAATCCAATGTGTAATTAAGGGCACAATAAGCCAAGCCGATATAGTCAGTATACGCAAATCATTTTGGATTCGATAATCTTGCCAAGCTTTTTTTAATCCTATAGCTAAAAAGGCGGCTATAGAGATGAGAGTAATTAAAGAAGTGGGATGAAGTAAATATTCTTTTAGACCTACCAAACAACAATAAATATTTAGATAAAGGTTGAGGCTTAAAGGCGGGTAAGCACTCATGCGCCCTAGGGCTTGGCTGTCCCAAAAGGGCATAGGCAAAAAGGCCAACAAAGAGAGTAAAGCGGAGGTGATTAAGCCTCGGCGCAACTTAATATATTGTTGATTGTGCTCTGAATTTGAGCATGTATACAGATAAATAATTAACCAATGAGCTGGAAGCAAAGTTAAATTATTGAGGCTAGTGTAAATATTGATAACGGTTAAACAGTGATAGATAAACCAGTTTTGCCAGTTTGGCTTAGATAAAATTTTGCCTAAAGCACAAGTGAGAAGTATGGCAGCCAAAATGCTAAAAATATGATAACGCAAATAATTAGAGTAAAATTGATGGCAGCCATTAACGGTAAGTAACGCAGTGGCTAGAAGGGCTGTATATTTGTCGGTATAATTTTTGCCTAATTGGAAGAAAACAGCCAGGCCTATAAGAGCACCTAATAACGAGCTGAGGCGGCAAGTAAAAACTGTGTCGTCATGTAAAATGCGTCCAGTAAATTCTTGCCAAGGATGTTGAATAAATTTGTAATAGAAAAGGCCGTTTATTTCTACGGGATCGGCGCCGTGCTCCGGCTGGAAATATTCATAAACGGAACGATAAGAGAGAGTGTTGGTGCCTGGCTCATCGCGAAAAAAACCGCAGCCTTGGAATTGACGAAAGCGTATCAAGAAAGCTCCCAACAATAGGCTCAGCAGAAGTATGGCAACTAATACTTTAGAATATAGAGTGGAGATATTCATGACTAAAAGTGACAGTCGGTTTCCTTTTTAGGGAGCGTCTCTTTTTTTATCGGTGGACAAGTTATAAAATAAATGTAGGTTGCGACTGCATATTTCTTGTAACTGTGTAGGGCTAACTGACCAATAGGGAGCTAAAAAAATAGCTAATTCTCTTAGCAAGTCTGATGAAGAAGCTCCCCAGGGAGCATCACTTTCCAGTAAAAGCTTTGAGAGCGGAATAACTTTAGCTAAGGATGCTAATTTTTGGCGCTCGGTATCTGCCGCTGTAGTGCTCGCTTTTATAAGTAATTTGCTATTTAAGGAAATATAAAAATTAAGTTTAATTAGACGCGAAGCTAATTCTGGCGCTCCCCAAAAAGCGTGAATTAAGCTTTTTTGTAGCGGTTCTTTTAGCTCAGAAAAAGCATTGAATAAGTGTCCGTAGCTTTTTACACAATGAATAACCATAGGTAAAGCATATTTTCTAGCTAATTGGTATTGAAATGTAAAAAGTTTATGTTGCAAAGCAAAATTTGGCTGCTGACTATGTACTTTGTCAAAGCCTATTTCGCCTATGGCACAAGGATAAGGAAAAGAATTTAACCAGTTTTCCAGGGAGTGCAAATAACTTTGCAATTTTGTCTCCCCCTGAGGATCTGTAGCTAGAGTTTCGGCTAGCCAAGGATGTAAACCTAAAACGAAAGGTTGCCTATATTGACAGCTCCACTGGCGCAATTTCCCCCACTCCTGTGGGCATGCTGAAGCTCCCACACCTTCTATAACAGTCTTTGAGTGTGTACAATTGTCAGTGGAAGTGGACGCAGAACTGGAAATGCTTAGAGGATGAAAATGCGCATCTAAAAGCAAAAGTATTCATCTCCTAAATCGTCAAATTTAGGCGTTTCTATTCGCTGTCAGCAAGGGAAATTGCCTGCGCCTGAGAGCTAAAGGAAGTTGACGATTATTCAGCTAAATGCTCAACATATAGGGCTCGGCCGAAACCAGAGCCAAAGTCATTTTTGAATCGGAGGACAATATGGAAGTTTCTGAAGCTATTAGAAAACGTCGCAGTATCCGTCGCTATAAAGCTGGTGCGGTAATTCCGCGTGAACATTTTGAGAAAATTTTGGAAGCGGCTATGATGGCTCCCAGCGCTTGTAATACTCGCCCTTGGGAGTTTTATGTTGTGACTAATCGCGAGACTCTCGCTCGTTTACAGCAAGTGATGCCTTATGCTTCCATGTTGAGTACTGCTTCAGCTGCTATTGTAGTTTATGGTTTGCCTCAAGTACAAAGTGGCATTTCTGACGGTTTTTGGGTTGTAGACTGTGGCGCTTGCACGGAAAACATCTTACTTGAAGCTGCTGGTTTGGGCTATGGTACTTGCTGGTGTGGAGTTTATCCTAAAGAGAAAAATATTGAAGGAATATGCTCTGTTTTGGGCACTAAAGGAGTACCTTACAGTTTAATAGCTATTGGTGCACCTGATGAAGAACCCGTGGCTCGCGGTAAATACGAAGAGGCTAAGGCTCATTTTATAGAGTAAAGTCGCTATTTTTTCTGCTTTTCATAAAATTCGAACGAATGTTTAAATAAAAAAAAGCCCCGTTGCTTTAGGTTCAATTTGGAGCAGCGATGGCTTTAAGGAGCTATAACGCGTAAAAATGCTTCAACCACTTGTGGATCAAAAGCCGATCCTGAACCACCTTTTATAATCTCGCACGCATCGTAAACAGAATACGTTTTGCTACCTGGTCTCCTTTGAGTTAAAGCGTCAAAAGCGTCACAAACGGCAATTATACGTGCTGCTAAAGGAATACGATCTCCTGTCAAACTGTCTGGAATGCCGCGTCCATCCCAGCGTTCGTGGTGAGCACGAATAACTGGACAAAGTGCTCGTAAGCTTGGTACCGAATTTATAATTTCTTCGCTATAGCGAGGGTGGTCCTTAAGAAAATTGTATTCTTCAGGCTCTAAGTGTCTAATAGTTTGTAATAACCACTCCGGCCATCTGAGGCGACGGGCTCCTTTAGTTTGCAATGCCTCTTGATACTCATCTGAAGTGATATAGTTAAATAAATCGTCTTGCTTATTGGCGTCTTCTTGCTGGAAAAATATATCTATTTCTCCGATGTCTTTAAACATGGAACCGTATTCTATTTGACGGCGCGTTCTAACATCGTCAATTTTTAGTTCGGCGGCAATTTTTTCTCCCCACTCGGCTATACGTACCAAATGATCGTAAGCGGCTTTTCCACCTAGGCGAACCATAAGAATTGCACCGTTAATGCCATTTTCTTCTGCGTTATGTGAAGATGTCTGAGAAGCGCACAACTGTTGGAACAAGTCGGAAACAGACGGCCGTTCAGCGGCGTTGCTAGCTCCGTAGCGTCGGCTGCTGGCAGGAATATACTTAGTGCGCATACCTTCCATGCGTATAGGAGCTTTGGTACTCAGAATAAGCTTACCTACCCATCCCGTTTCTATATTCTCCAAATTTTCGTTGTAAGGCTCGTGTGCTGAAGGAGAAAGGTGCAAAGGATATTTTTTGTCCAGTCCTTCTAAGCGCTTGGCAAAGGCTTCATTAAAGGAGACTTCTTCTTCCTCGTTTGTGCCATAGTAATCACAAGCTTGGCTGAGTTTGAGCATACTGCTTCTCATGGTCTTGCTTGTTGAAGAACCAAAAGGCATAGAAGGTAACTTGCTGCCGATTGTCGCTCCTGGAACTGGTGCAAGAGAGTCTGCAGGAGCCATTTTTATAGGCGTGCTGCTGCGGCCAATTTGTCTTTTTACTCTGGGCTGATAGAGAGAGTCTAATACTGGTGAGTAAACTGGAATACGTGAATTGGCTGGGCGCCCACCAAAATTGAGAGCTAACTCTAGGCGAATTTTAGCCATAGGCACGCTTGAATCGACAGGTCGACTCTCTGTCGCTACAGCGGATCTGTTTTGAGATGCTGAAGTGTGTTTCGGCGCTGTGGCCAGAGCAAAAGTAGAGTCTGGCTTACGGAAAGCTTGAGGTGCCGCTAAAGCGTTTGGCATATTCATTAAAGGAGTACTGCCGGGAGGGAGTATGGGCTTGCCCACAAGAGGAGGCAAAGGAGTAGGTTTGGGAATAGATACAGCAGTGCCCAATGGGGACGAAGGCTGCTGTGGTAAAGATAGTTGCGCAGAAGTGGCATTTGCAGCGTTCGTTGGAACGGCAGTGGAAGAGGAAATGGAACCGCTGTCAGTGGCTCCGTCGGTTGGTTCGGCCTGAGCGTTGGGTTCGTTGTCGGTGCTATTGTTGATAGACGGAATTAAGGGCATTTGTCCAGCTTTGGGAGTAAAAGTTGAGGCAAATACTGATTTACGCTCTTCTTGGGCCTGGGCTCTGGCTTCTTTGCGGCTCACTTCGCGGAAAGGCGACTTATTCAACTGATTCATAATCAGTTTACTGGAAGTGGTTTGCAACTGAGGAGCAGCGTTAGGATTTTGCAAGGGGGTAGAAGCCAGAGGCGTAAAGGTGCCTGGCTTAGAAAAAGCTTTACGCGGGGCAACCTTAGGAATGTAAGTTCGGGCCTCAGCTTTTTCTTCTTCCTCTTTTTTCTTGGCGCTGCGAAGAGTATATGGCAAAGCTTCTTGCTTGAGGGTTTGTTTAGCCCAAGAAGCATTTCTATCGACACTGCCACTAAGATCGATGCGTTGTCTGGCTGCTGTTTCGTTTAAGATAACTTGAGTTTTGTCCAGTTGGCGTTCTGAACTAACTCCACGCAATATGTCCTCGATATTGACTTCTTTTTCCAGCAACTCGGCTCCGCTGGGCAATTCTGCTTCAGGATCTGGTTTGACATGCTGGGCAGAAATAAGAGCTGTTTTTAAACTGTTAGACTCTGAGGCTTGAGTAGAAGAAGGTACAACAGGAACAGCTGTTTTGGAGGCGCTAAGATCACGCAGTTTCTTCAAATTCTCAGAGTTGAAGGAATCATCCGGAACTTTAGCTGTCTCTTCATCGCCATCAGAGCCGATAGGAGTATTTTTTGCATAAGCTCTGAGCTTTTTGTACAGTTCATCGTAAAGTGCTAAAAGCTCTTTTGGAGTAGGCGGAGCCGATTTCTTTTTGGGCGGTTTTCTGCCGGGTGCACTGTTTATAGCCAGTCCGCTGTTCATAATAGGCGTAGTAGACTGGCTGGAAGAACGCATAGTATCGTCATTCCCAGAAGATGATGAATTGCTCCGGTTGCTTAAGGTCATGGCTGGCTCACCTAATTAAAAAATGAATGGACAAGAATTTTTATGGTTGATCTCGAGCCGCTCCGGCAAAAAAAATATTTTTAGCTAAGGTTTGTCGTCGCCGTCGAAGTCGTCGGGATCTAAATTGTCAATAAATTGGGACAAAGTGTCATCTTCAGCTGTTAAATTTTGTACAGCGTTGGAACCTGAACTCTCTTGGTCTTCATTGGCCTCGTCATCACGATCTGATTCTTCTTCACCTACATAAAAGACGTCTTCTTCAGCTTTTGGAGTGTCAAAACTTATGCTTTTAACTCCTTCAGAGCGCAACACTTCTTCTTCGGCATAAATAGGAGCGTCGGCTCGAAGAGCTATGGCTATACTATCTGAAGGACGTGCGTCTATAGTAATTTCTTCACCATTTTTTAATAGCACTAACTTGGCATAAAAAGTGCTGCGCACAACTTTAGTAATGATAACTTCTTTGATAGAAGCGCCAAGACTGTTAATGATTGTTTTTATAAGATCGTGAGAAGTAGGGCGAGGAACTTCCGTACCTTCCATGGCTAAAGCAATGGCTGTCGCTTCAAACACGCCTATGGTAATGGGGAGACTATGATTTTGATTCTCATCAGTCAGAATTACGACTGGGTCGTGGGCAATAATGTCGATACCTAACTTGTAGACTTGCATTTTGCAAAGAGCCATAGATGAAAGAACCTTTCACTGCGGGAATATTACGCCTGTATCCCGTCTCTCTGATATTGGCTAACCAATTTCGACTATAACTCTCCAGATCCTAGTTTACCTTGTGGTGATAATCTAAAATAACGGTCTAGGCAGGCGGAGATCTTCTTTTGCAGTAGAAAAGCTGAAGCTTGATTAGGAGCTTGGGGACAAGTATGAGTAGTGATTGTAAGTTAAATATTGCTCTTATAGGCAATAGCGAAAATTTAATTACCTGGGGAACTATTTTATCCAGAAAAGGACTGACTTTAAGTGGCATTTATATGCCTGCTCATTGGGCTGCTTTGGCTAGCGTTTTGCTCTTGGGATGCCCTGCCTATAGTACTGGCTTGGAAACTGCCGAATCTGGGGAACTTCTGTTTATCGAAGCCGATTTCTTCGCAACTTGGGAAGAAACTGAAAAGCAGCAGATCCTTCAAGTTAAGGGGCCTCGGGCTATTGTTTTCGTGCATTTTAATGGAGCCGTTCAGGCTGAAAAGTCAGACGAAGAGAAGCTCGACAAAGTATCTCAACAATTAGTTAGTCGCGCCAATATCGCCAATAAATATCTGGACAATTGCGAATTTTATGATCTACAACTCTATGGCTCTTTGCCTCTTATTGGTAAAGATGTCCTTAGAGTAGACGAAGTTTGTGCTGGGCGTCCTCACGAGCCGAATCCAAGTGAAGATTATGTTTTGAGTTGTGCGGGTGTAACATTTGTGCTTAGGCCTTGGCAAGATGAACATAGTCAGGAAGCCGGTATCGGTCGCATAATTGAAACCGTGCTCGGCTAAGGGAGGTTATATTTAAGTGGGTGAACGTTTTTCTGTGGCAGTAGTTACCGATTGGCAAGGAACGGCAGGCCCGGCTATTTGCAATGCTCTGATCCAGGCCGGTTTTAGTGTCTTGATAAACGGTCCTCAAGACGTGCTTTTCAATATCCCTCCTTCTGACGCTATGGGTAAAGTGTTGGCTCAGCCTTTTGATACTACCAACGAGCAAGAAGTGCAAGAAACTTTTTTAACTTGCGCCAATCATTTGGGCGGTATTGATGTTTTGGTCAATAACAACTACTTTTGGAATGACGCGGCTTTGGGTGACATCACGGAAAAGATGTGGGAAGAAGTAATCAATCGCGGCTTAAAGAGTACCTTCTATTGCAGCAGAGCGGCTAGCCGTTTTATGAAAGCTCAGGGCTATGGCAAAATTATTAATGTTATAAGTTCATCTGCGTTTAACGGAGTTTATACCCAATTTGCTTCTGTTTGTGCTGGCATCCATTCTTTAACAAAATCGTTAGCCAAAGAGTTGGCTCCGGAAGTGAGAGTTAATTCTGTGGCTCCCGGCCTTATTGATGAGCCTTGGATAGACGAGGGAGGCAAAGATCTCAGAGAAATGCTCATTAGAGATATTTTGCTTAAACGTTTGTGCTCCAATGATGATATAGCTGAAGCTGTCAATTATTTAGCTTGCGGAGCCGATTTTATGACTGGCCAGATGCTTGTTTTAGACGGTGGAGAGTGCTTGCATTGATGTTAACTTCGACAGTGCTTTTTTAGCTGTTTGTTTTGCTAAATGCAAGAATTTAAAGCAATAATCGCCGACAGTTGCTCTATTGGGCGACTGTCTTTACTTGATAAATTTTATGATTAGAAACAATAATCCGATTGTCGCAATTTTAAGTTGCTTTATGTCAATAGCGTTGCTTTTTAGCTTAACGCTTTCTGCCAGCGCCGATCCTGGCAACTCTCGGCCAAAATCTGCTGAAGCTACAGGCGCTTCGGCTGTAGAATTGCACAACTTACGTGAACTCAGTCTGGGCTTTTGTCCGGGGCAGGCACGCGCTGTTTCTTATCGCACTGCCGCCAGAGTTACAAGTGATGAAGGCATGGTGTTGGGGCCTGGTACAGGTGAAGAAATCGGTCTTTACAATCCCGAAGGCTCAATTTGCTGCAGCCAAGGACGCTTTTTTGTTTTTTTAGATAAACATTGGTTGACCAGTACCAATTTGTCTACCGGCAAACAAGTAGCCAAAGTGGCTATAAAGAGTGAAGACGGCCAAATTGTTATGGTGCAAGATAGTGTTGCTATTTTGCGTCAAGGCGATCTTGTGTCTGCATATCGTCAAGATACTTTACAATTGCTTTGGAAACATGATTTTTCAGATGATCTGGGATCACTTTCTGAAAATATGGCTTGTTGGCCGAATTATATTTGCCTTGTAGGTCAAGAAAAAGTTGAAGATAGCTCTTTCCGCGCCGCTCTAATCAGAGTAAGTGATGGCCAAATAGTTTGGCAAAACGTATTTAAAGGCAGCTGTTTGGGGCTAGCTGCTGCAGCAGAAAATGCTTATATAGCTATAGCTGATGGCAAAACTAAAAATAATAATTCTGTAGGCGTTGCCGAAAATGAGCATATTTTTGCCATCAATTTAGAGCGCAGAGAGATTAACTCTCTGCCTATAACTCATTTCGCCCGTTTCTATGCCCACGGCAACCGTTTGTATCTCTTTACTGCCGAGCCATTTGAAACTGAGCTTAACTATAGGCTCTCTACCTATTCTTCTGCATTACAAAGACTTAATGAATCAGATGGCATAGTTTGTGAGTCTTTGCCTAAGTGGATCGATTTTGGTGACGATAAAGTCAGCATTCTTTGCCATGTGAGAGTTAGTTTTGGCAGTTGGAATTTCATGACTATTTCTTCCGAGGACGGTGCGCTAAGTTCTTCGGTGGTAGATAATAGAGAAATAGTGCAAGCTATACCTGATAAAGTCGGTACTTGGCTGTTTTTACGTGAAGAAGGAGTTCGCTATCCTGGCTTATTTTTGCTTACCGAAGATAGTTTAGTTCCCGCTGCTGATTGCGCTATGGAATTAGTCGACAGCACTTATTTAGGATGCAATTCCGCTATTATTGGCGGTTTGCTGTATGCTTGGGGATTTGAAGATAATAACCAAAATTTGCAACTTTTTATTTTGGATTTTGACAAAAATTCTAGCTCAATTTGGACAGATAAAAGTATCAAGTCGGCCGATTTAGCTTTATATGGTTTAGTTCCAGCCATAGTAGAAAAGACCAATGATTGGCTTACCGGTGAAACTTTTAGCACTTTTAAAGTTATTAACCCCACACAAGGTGGCTTTAGCTTTACGTCCGAAAAAATTAAGGGCGATTTTTGTAGTAGTGCGATAGGGGAGAAGGAAAATATCTATGTACTTACTTCCCAAGGAGAGTTAAACGCTCTTAGTGCCGATGGGCGCTTGATTGGCAAACCGGTGGACAATGCCTTTTTTGACTGGACTAAGTGGAACAATTTAGTTGGAGTTCTCTTTTTAACCGGCTGCATTCTATGGTTTATTGTTCAGGCTAAACGCGGTAAAAAATTATTTATTCGCAAGATTGCTGGTTTAAACGCGTTAGATGAAGCTGTCGGTCGCGCTACCGAAATGGGCAAGCCTGTTTTATATATTCCCGGCGTTGGCGAAATAGACGATACACAAACTATGGCTGCTCTATCTGTTTTGGGCCATGTTAGTAGCTGCACTGCTGAATATGATTGCCCTATTATGGTGCCCAATTGCAGTCCAGTGGTTATGTCCATGGCTCAAGACGCTGTCAGTCAAGCTTACTTAAAAGCCGGTAGGCCAGATTCATATGTGAGCGACTACATATGTTACCTGTCCGGTGAGCAATTCGGCTTTGCGGCTGGAGTTTGCGGTTTAATGGTGCGTGAAAAACCGGCGGCTGTTCTCTATATGGGTACCTTCTTGGCTGAAGCTCTTATGTTAGCCGAGACGGGTAATTCTACAGGCGCTATTCAAATAGCCGGTACGGCCAGCGCTTCGCAATTGCCTTTCTTCGTGGCCGCTTGCGATTATACGCTTATCGGTGAAGAATTATATGCCGCTTCGGCTTACTTGTCAGATGATCCCATGCAAATAGGCTCTCTCAAAGGCCAAGATGCTGCTAAGGCTTTAATTATGGCTTTAATTATTGTAGGGGTTATTTGTTTAAGCTTAGGTTGCGATTGGATAAATTGTTTGTGGTAGTTTTGTTTTTAAGAGTTATTTATGTGCAGAGGTTAAGTTATGAAGCGTGAGATTCCTTTGCTGATTACTTCCATAGCCGGCTTGGTTATGATTGTGCAATTTTATACTTACCCACTCAATTGGTTGGGCGATCTATTCAATGATTTTTACAATATCATTTTGACTTTCGCTTTTGTGTTGGGGGCTTTAAGTCTTTTTGCCGTCAATGGCAAAAAAATACTCAGTCAGACTCCGGGATGGGGCTATAACTTAGTATTGCTTATTTCCTTGGTGGTAACTCTAGTTTGCGGATTATTTTTAGCTCCCCAAGGTAAGTTGCCTACCGATGAGGGGACAGCTTTTAGTTGGATCTTTGACAATATCTTTACTCCTTTGTCGGCAGCTACTTATAGCTTGTTGGCTTTTTATATAGCGTCAGCTTCTTTTAGAGCTTTTAGGGCGCGATCTTGGGAAGCTACCTTACTTCTGGTAACTGCTTTTATAGTTATGCTTTTTAGGGTGCCTTTGGGAGAGCACTTGTGGCACGCTTTGCCTATTATCGGACAGTATGATATTGCCAAATTTATTGAAGATTGGCTGATGGGAGCTTTTAACGCGGCTGGTCAAAGAGCTATTCTTTTAGGAGCTTCGGTCGGTTTAATTTCTGTATCATTAAAAATACTTTTGGGCATTGAACGCTCTTACTTGGGAGGCTCCGACTAATGTTAGCCAAATTGGCCCATTTGGATAGGCGTTGGATCTTTTTAGCTTTGGCTCTGTCCGTGGTTATACCTTTGCTTTGGCCGCCGGAATTGCCGGTTGAGCCCAGTCCTTTAAGCAAGAAATTTTACAATACTGTAGAGCAATTGCCAGAAGGCTCTTACGTCTGTTTGTCCTTTGATTATGGGCCGGGTACCAAAGTTGAGTGCCATCCTATGGCTGTAGCTATGTTGCACCACCTTTTCCGTCGCCAATGTAAAGTTGTCTGTATCGCTTTATGGCCTGAAGGTAGTTTGTTTGCTAGAGAAGCTTTGCAACAAGTGGCTCCTCAATACAATGCCCAAGACGGAATTGATTACGTAAATTTAGGCTATAAAAATGGTGGCGAAGTTGTGTTAAGAGCTATGGGCGAAAGCTTTAGTTCTATGTTTCCGGCCGATTTGGCTGGTCGACCTACCGAGAGCCTACCTATTATGCAAGAAGTTAAGGGCTGGGAAAGTTTCGCTCTGGTTTGTGATTGGTCTATGGGAAGACCCGGTTTAGCTGAATTTGTGCGTGTAGTTGTAGGACAATACCATCGTCCTTTGCTTTCTGGCACTACTGCTGTAACTACTCCAGAAGCTTATCCATTTCTAAACTCCGGTCAGGTAATCGGCCTTTTGGGCGGTTTGCGTGGAGCCAGCGAATATGAAGTTTTGATAGGCTTAAAAGGCGGTCAGGCTACTAGAGGTATTGACGCTCAATCAATAGCCCATTTCTTCGTGGCTTTTTTAATCATTTTGGCCAATGTTATTTACTTTTCTGAACGTTGGGCCGACAAAAATAACGGCAAAAAGCTGTAGAGAGGCTGAAAAATAGAAATGGAAGCTCATTCTTTAAGCGATATGGTGGGAATGTGGATAGGCGTTTGCCTAACCATGTTTATTTTTAGCTTTCTTTACAAAGATAATCCCTTTTATAAGTTGGCAGAGCATATCTTTGTGGGCGTGTCGGCTGGCTATTGGATGTGCATAGGTTACTGGCAAGTAATTTACCCCAACTTGATTTTAAAATTGCAAGCTGGAGATTGGCGCTACCTCATAGCAGCCGCGTTAAGTATTATGCTTTTGGCGCGTGTTTGCCCAAAATATGCTTGGCTGAGTCGCTGGCCCCTGGCTTTTATGGTCGGTATTTTTGCTGGTTATAATATCGTTTATACGATGGAAGCTCAGGTTTTGCGCCAGTTGGAAGCCACAATTGTGCCTCTCTGGGGATGCGCCAGTTGGAAAGCATTTTTTATAAATTTAATTATTGTCACCGGTGTTTTGAGTGGCCTTATGTATTTTTACTTTTCCAAAGAACATAAGGGAACGCTTTGGGGAAAGACAGCTCAATTCGGTATTGGCGTTTTAATGATTTCCTTTGGAGCAGCTTTCGGATATACTGTAATGGCCAGAATCTCTCTACTTATAGGCAGAGTTATGTATATACAAGACGTTTGGCAAGCTACTGTGCGCTTTTTTAGTTAAAAATTCTAGAAGAAACATAAACGAATACCTCGATAGCGAAAGAGAGGGACTGTGAGCTATGGCTAACGATACTCGAAGTAGCACTTCCAATTTTGCCAACGGCAGGCGAGAGGAAGGAGAATCTTCGCCTGACAGAATGGGCAGCACTCAATTTGAGGTAAGCGACTCCGAGTTGTCGGCGGAAGACTTAGAGGCTGTGTCTTCTGGGGCTACGTTTTTCGAAACGATTGGCTATAACAGTACGGGCGGTGGTGCTGAAGTTTACAGATTGTTAGGCCAAGTGGTTAGAAAAATTGAAGGCCTGGGCGATGCTTTTATCTACTTCTTGCGCTGTTTAGTCGTGGCTATTGCTCTAATTTGTGGCTCTTGCTTTTTATATAAAAATTTCTTTTGCGTTACACGTAACTATGACCACGATATTTTATGGATCCTGGCAATCTTATTGCTTGCTTCGATAATTTGTCTCTTCTTAAGTGTAACTTTTGCAGCTAGAACGACTTCACAAAGAGAGCAAATTGCCCAAAGATACAAAGATGGCTATGCTCGTGAAAACTTAACGTATAAAAATATCTCTTCACCTTGTAATTCACTCACTTTAAGTTTCTACAATCATGGGCGTTTCCTATTTTCTGTAGCTGCCTATACTCTTGCTTCTGTAGTTTGCATTGGGGACAGATTGGGGACAGAGTATATAGCTTGTCCCCAGTTCTGTCCCCACTGGGGACAAAGTGGGGACAAAACTGGGGA
>SFMI01000230.1 GCA_004554425.1 Candidatus Saccharimonadota bacterium
TTCAGTTTCGTTAAACTTGCCAATATTTAAAATTTTGCTCGAGCGACTTCGATATTGATGGACATACTTCATTACATCGCGAAAAATAGGAGCTGCTCCAGTAATACCAGAAATATTGTGCATGGCAGAAGCATCGAAATTTCCTGTCCAAACGCCCACAACATAGTTATCGTCATAACCGATGCACCAATTATCGCGATAATCTTTGGAAGTACCAGTTTTTACCGAACAGCGAAAAGGCAAATTGAGCGCACTATGGTAGCCAAAAGCTTCCGATCGAGCTCTGCTATCGGCCAAAATATCACCAATTAAAGTGCAAACTTCAGGCGATATAACCTTTTGCTCCGTATTTGCCAAAGGCCAAAAATGTTTTTCACCTCGACTGTCGGTATATGCTTGGCAAAAACGTACAGCTTGGTATTTACCACCACTAGCTAAGCCTCTGTAAGCATTGGCTAAATGTAATAAATTAACTTCACCACTACCTAAGGTTAAACCTAATCCATAATGTTGAGCATTTTTATTAAGTTCAGTAAATCCTAAATTGTGCAGCAATTCTAAAAGCGAATTTATACCTATTTTTTGCAAAACATAGACGGCCGGCACATTGTAAGAGCAAGCTAAAGCTTGGCGCAAGCGCACTGGACCATGAAATTGGCGATCATAATTTTCGGGCACAAAAGCATCTTTGAGCATAGCATCCAAATAGCTAAGGTCGGGCAAAATTGAAGCTGCCGTAAAACCGTTTTGCAAAGCTAAAGCATAAGTAAAAGGCTTGAGAGCCGAACCTGGCTGGCGCAAAGTAAGGGATCCATTATTTTGCCCATCTGGAAGAGAAAAATAATTTTTGGAGCCGACCATAGCCAAAATGTCGCCTCTTTTAATATCTAAAACAACCAAGCTGCCATTTTTGACATTATGAGAGGCTAAACGCTCTAAGTGATAATTTAAAATATTTTCCGCATAATCTTGAATTTTTAAATCTAACGTAGTATCGATATTGAGCAGGCCATTGTTCGTTTTGAGCCACAACAAAATCACAGAAATGGGGTGCGGCAAAACGCTCGGAGAGAGGCGCCAAGGTTATTTTTTCTGCTAAAGCACGCTTTAAATCGGCGCTGCCAAGTACTCCCCGCTTTTCCATACTTAAAAGCAAATCACGTTGCAATTTTAAAGCCGGGTTTATATCTTTATAGGGCGCCAATTCTTGGGGAGAGCGCACCAGAACTGTTAAAAAAGCGCCTTGTGCCGGAGACAAAGCCCGAGCCGGACAACCAAAATATAGCTGAGCAGCTGCTTCTAAACCATAAGCTTGGCCGCCGAAATAAACTCTATTTAAATAAGCCTCCAAAATTTGTTCTTTGCTGAAATTGAAAGACAAGCGCAGAGAATACAAAAGCTCTATAAATTTGTTTTTTAAAGTGCGCGGCCTAGCTGGCATGAGCAAGCGGATCAGCTGCTCACTGATAGTAGAGCCGCCCATAATTACTCTGCCTACTTTGCAATTGTAATAGGCGCTGCGCATAATAGCCAAAGGATCGGCGCCGCAATGATAATAGAAGCGCCGATCTTCAGCGGTTAGAACAGCATCTTGCACCCAAGTAGGTATGTCTTTAAGAGGTATCCAGCGTTTGCTAGTTCCGCCTTTTAAATGTACTTCTCGGAGAAGGCAACCGCTACGATCATATATTAAAGTGGAGTTACGCTCAGCTTTTAAAGGATAAGCTGTCGGCCACGCTCTCGACACAAAAATAAGTAGCCACAACCCACAAATGCACAACGCAACCAGGGAGCTCCTCCACCACCATTTCAAACAAGTAGCAGAGAAGCTCTTAATATCCGAACCCTTAAGGGACAATTTTTAACCTCGTTTCCGAAGTACAACCAAAAACTTCCGGACAATTCTTTTGGTATATTCTAGCACCTGGCATGCGATAATGGCCGCAAGATACAGCTCTAGCCAAAAAACTATACGTATGTTCTCCGGCTTGTAAGCCTTCAGCCCAAACTTTTACGTGGTCTGAGTAATAGGCAGCGTCGGTAAAAGTACCATAGTCGGGATCGGGATTTACCTTATTAAGTAAGTTGCTATATAAGTTGCTCTCTGTATCAAAAGTTGTATTCACAACTTCTAAGCCAGCTGGTAACGGCACATTAACGACAACTTGATCTCGATTTACAGGAGAAATTACGCTTACACTTACTTTATATACTTGACCAACTTTAAGTTCCGTAAAAGGAATGGGATGTTGCAAATCATCTAAAGTAGTGCAACTTT
>SFMI01000060.1 GCA_004554425.1 Candidatus Saccharimonadota bacterium
ATAGGGAAGGCTTTCAAGCTAAACTGAAAATAAAGCTCATTTTGAACGCTACGATAAACTAAGCTGGTAATCCAATCGTGAGCTTCATAATCGAGTTGGTAATCTTGGTATGTAAAACGATGGTTGACTAAGTCGTAAACACTCCAGTGACTGGCATACAAACCGTCGAACAATTTAGTGCGCAAATTGGTATCTAAATTTCTCCAAGAATGGGAGCGCGGATCGTAACTGCAACTAGCCCCTATAAGCAAATTGTTATTGGGGCGAAATTGCAAACGCGGAGTAACATTTTGGAATTGATCAGTTTTAAGATTATAACCACTTACTACTGAGAAATTAAAAACGTCATCTTTAAAAAATTCTATGCCGCCAGTAAGATTTTCATAACCTACTATATGATCGTATTGCAAAGGTGTCTCTCCGCGGGGATTGAGCCAGTTATAATCCAAACGCAAAGTACCTACATCGCCTAATTCTTGCATCCAGCCCAGACGTGCTGCTAAGGAATACATGCTTTGTCCATTGCCATAGAAAAGCTGCCTAAAGCCGGCGCCAGCCAAGAATCGTCCCGAATCGTACTCGAATGACTGATCCGGGATTTGGAAACGCAAATCGTAGCGGTTAGTAGAATACATACTGGGCGATTCGGTAACATGACCCAAACTAATGGAAGTAAGTACCGGAACGTCGCCTATAAAAATAGGGTGAGAACGCAAAGTAAATTCCGGATTACGGTTAAGGCTATAATTGCGATCACCATTAGTATTTTCTACTTGTAATTCACTATCAAATAGTTCGCTTGTATGGCGCAAACCAATTTGATAATGGAATCTATCAGCAGTACGGTGAGCTGTAGAAATAGTAGACATCTCAGCTTTCCAAGTGGTAGAAAGCTCTGGAGTTAGTTGCAAACTATAATAGCTGCGCCAGGTGTTATTGGTATTTTCACTGCCTTTAGTATTATAGTTTTGCGAAAAACGCAAATCCTGACGTTCGTCTTTGTGCTGGAAACTGAAAAGCGAATTTATACGACTTTCATTGGTAAAACCGGGAGTTTCGGATCTGTTGGAAGAAAATTCCCAAGAAACTCTAGTTTTATCATCAAAAGCGTAATGGACATTGCTACTTAAATCGTAACGCGAATTGATTTTATCGCCATTTAAGCGATAGTAATAAAAATCGCCCCCACCTTTTTCGCCTAAAGTATAGTAATGTCTAATTCCGGTGCCGATACCAGTCTTACTATAATAGTCAAGCAGAATTTGGCCATAATTATCGTTATTGAAAACGTAATCGAAAGTATTTCTGGCAAACCATCCATCTACCGAATTGCTACCAATTTGCGGAATAATGGAATTTTGAGCTCGTCTCTGATTGTCTAAAGGAACATTCAGAGTAGGCATAGTGTAAAGGCGTTTGTCTTTCAAATAGATAGCTGTATTGCTAGCTACCAATTTATCATTGGGATAAATTTCTACATATTTAGAGACAAATTTATAATCGAGTTCGTCGGTAGGCTTATCGCAAGTGGTAAAAGTAGAGTCGGTAAGTATCATTTTTTCTTTGGTCCATTGTAAAGTATCGGCCCAGAAGAAAACGTCACCGTCTATATTGCTATTTTCGTTGGCAGAAAAATCGTGACCTTGACCGGTTACGTTGTGCATTACGGTCACTTGGCTATTGGGATCATAAGTAAGCCAATCGGCTGCTACAAAGTTGTTGTTCCAATAGACGATGCATTCGCCTACAGCAGTAACTTTGCCAGTAGTTTTATCTAAAACTAAATAGTTGCAAAGCATGCGGGCGCCCATAACGTCGATGGAGGCGTTGCCCTCAGCTTTAATGGAGTCTTCTGTAACCGTTACTTTATCGGCAATTAAATGAACTGGAGTATTAAATTCCGCTTGTTCTGTCGATATATTGCCGTCTACTTCGTTTGCATCAGAATCGCTTGCGTTGAAAGATACGCGCAAGGTGTTCCCAGCTTCGCTTCCGTTTTGGTAGTCTCCATAATAATTGGCATAAGATGAGCTATTGTTAGCAGAAGTTTGGCTAGAAGTAAAAGCATTATGGCCAGATTGGGCAAAAAAACGGCCATAGCCGCCGATAAAACCTTCTACATCATAGCTTCTTTTTGTCTGTTGCTGAGTGTCTTCCAAACGCTCCAAGCGAGGCAAAAGAGTATTGAAAGGATTGAGAAAAGAACCATTTTGCGGCGATTGATAGCTTTTAGGAGCTGGAGCGGTCTCATTATGATCAGGCTCTTGAGCTGAAACTTGACCAGCACAAACTAAGCTACAAGCCACAATGGCAGCCGCTGTCGCCAGATATTTGCCGGAAGACGCTCCTAAATTCATAATTTTAATCTATTCCTTATTTGTAAAGTTTTTTTTGCATGTACTCAAAAAAAGACCGACTAACTTTATTTTGGGTTGGCTTATTTTCTCACTATTCGTTAGGGTAGCTTATTGAAACTTCAAAAGTATCTATATCAAAATTGGCATATGGAAAAGCTGCGTCCAGATCGTTGTGAGAAATCCAGTCATTTATGTAGTCATTCGTATACTTAAAGTGTATAAACTATTGGAATTTAAGTTGTCGCCCATAAAGTCTATTACACGACCTAAGTAAGCGTCACTTGTATTATCAGTAGTAACTACTTGAGCTGAGAAGTTAGAATTGACAATATATTGATTTAAATAGGTATTAGAATCGTAAGTATCGAGCAATATGTTGATACTGCGTCCGTCGGAACTGATTGAGCCTTCGGGGTTGAGACTGCCAACCTGATAGAAGGTAAAGCCGGCATTGGGCAAATTAGCCTGTCTGGTATACCAGTCGAAGTTTATACCATCGAACCGAATAAAGTCTGTAAAGGTATCGGAATCGGTTATTTCGATAGTGCTGCCGGTAGAATTGAGTAAAATTGCGTAAAAACCGTTGCCTTCGGTATCAATCTTTCCATTAGGATTGACCGTAAGCGTAAAACGCAAGCAAGGTGAGCCGCTGCTATTGGGAATAGACGAATATTTGGGGCCGGTATCGGAAGCGCAACCGCCAACACCCAGTACTACGGCTCCGCCAAGAAACAAGGCCAAAGCTCCGCCTAAAATAGCCGATTTGTTAAGCATTTTCGATTTTTACCCACCAAGAAAAATATAAACAGAGAAAACCCGCGCCTTATTCGCGTAAGGCTGGCAAAATCTTTTTTTAGTGCCAAGGTAAATCCTTGTCAGTAGCTTCAACAATTTGACAGAGGATAGCCATAGAAGCAAGAGAAACTGTGGCCGCTAGTTATAATTTCACAAAAAATCGATTTCGTACAGGAAAAATGGAGGTCATTAAAGTTGACCAACTTGGAAGAAAAAAAGTCAGCCTCTGACGTTAAGGCAGAATGTAAAACTGGTTGCCATTGGCTTAAAATTTTATTCGGCAACACTTACTTGAGTGCAACTATTTTAGGTGCTTTGTCTGGCGTTTTGCTTAGTTTGTGTTTTCCGTTTGTGCGTTGCTGGCCGCTAGTTTTTGTGGCTTTAGTACCTTTTTTACTGGGAATTATTATTGTAAAAGAAGGTAAAAAAGCTTTAACGTTGGGATTTACTTTTGGTTTTGTCCTCCATGTTATTTCCATGTATTGGCTAAAAGTTTTTGGTTGGGGAGCTCCTGTAGCTTTAGCCATAGAAAAGGCTATAATCCCAGCTCTTGTAGCTTGGCTAGCTGTAAAATTGCGCTCTAAACAAACCAATTTTTGCTTTTATGCTGTCGGTTTGGCTGCGCTTTATACTTTAGCTGAGTATTTACAAACCGTAGGCGTCTTTGGCATGAATTGGGCTTTTTTATCAATAGCTTTAGCTAGGGTGCCCTTGTTGTTGCAAACTAACAGTTTGTGGGGAATGTGGGGGTTAAGCTTTGCCATAGCCTTAATAAATGTTGGCTTAGCAGAAATTGTGTGGTGTATTGTCCGTCGCCGCAGCTCTGCTTCTGAAAGTGCAGAAGTTGCTCAACAAGAGCAAAACCAAGTTTGTGCCGATAATAAGTCTGCTGATCATGGTATATATAGTGGAATAAAAAGCTGGGTTTATGTGAGCGCTTCGCTTTGGGCTTTTATTATTATCTGGGGTACGGTAACTTTACTTCAAGCTCCGTCTTTAGCTGAGCAAGCCAAACAACCTGGCGCGGTCAAGTGGGGTCTTATTCAGCTTTCCATTCCGCAAGAAAAACGCTTCCATCCATTTTTTGCTGACGAAAACTTTGAGGCTTTGGGTGAAGCTAGTCACCAAGCTATTAAAGAAGGCGCCGAAATTATAGGTTGGCCGGAAACTTCTGTTCCTTATCGTCAATTTTTAGATGATAATTATTATAGACGTCAGATGAGGCGTCTTATCCGCCGTAATCGTGCTTGGTATTTAGTTGGCTCTATTGAAAGTGCTCCTGACAACGGTTCTTACAATGCCATTAGTACTTGGGATAATGTAGGCTTTTATCGTGAACGCTACAATAAGTGGAATATTGTACCTTTTGGTGAATATTTGCCAGGACGCGAATACTGGCCAGAATGGATTCCCGGCGTCAAGTTAGTTATGAACTATAAATCAGGCGAGGGAAGTTGTGCTTTACAAGTTAAAGACCATAAAGTTGGCGTACTTATTTGCTTTGAATCGATGTGTACTTGGGTAGCTAGGCAGCATGTGCTTAAAGGCGCTGAAGTTCTTTTTGCACCTACTAATGACGCTTGGTTTAAAGAAACTGCCGAATTACCGGGCCATTTTGATATAGATATTATGCGTGCTGTAGAATTAGCTCGCCCTGTCCTTCCTGTAGGTAATACTGGTATTTCCGGCTTTATCGATAGATATGGTCGTGTTCAGCAAGAGTCGGCTATCAACGAAAAAAATATTATGGTTGATTATGTTGTGCCTAATAGTGTCTTGACACTTTACGCTCGCTTAGGTGATTGGCAAGTGCTTATATATGCTTTGCTGCTTATAGGATGCTTTGCCTATACAAAACGCAATCAATGTGACTAAGCGCTATTATCTTGTGCTTTTGCTTGTTTGTTGCGTAGTTTTTCAGCTTAGAAACGCTAATTAGTGTTCCGCCCGCCCGTTAGCTATTTTGTGCTAGCTTAATTTTTTACCATATCTACGCTCCGGCTTCACTGGCCTTGCGGCCAGAGGCCTGCGCTACCGATATGGCGAAAAAATTTCGCTATAAGTTATGGCTGCGGGCTCGTGTTCATGTTGGCTGGCTCCAACAGCGGCTCTTCCAGGCTCGAACTGACCGAGCTAAAGCTCGGCCAATATTCTTCGCCTTCCATCACCGCTGTCTCCGCCTGCTGGTTAAAAACTACGAGCGTAAAATGAAATTTATAGCCGCCATAAAATGTTCGTTATACCCGCCGGAGAAAACTTTATCGCGTTAGCGATCTTTCGAGGAGGGATATAACGAACTAAACAACGTGGCTATAAATTTAGCACAAACATGCATTAGCGCAAAAATTCGCACATTTTGGCGACTTTTTCTGTATGCACCATTTTTGGACTAGGATATTTTGCCTAGGCTACAAACAAATACGGCGCAGCCTTTGGCGCTGATTATTTTTGCGGAGCACAATTTTAAGTTGGCCGATCTAGAGTATAAGAGCAAGCATTCATTTACTTTTCAAGCTGACAGCCGACTTTTTAAGTTAGTCTCTGAAGCTTACCGTATAAAACTAGCTTATCTTTTCGATCCTTATGCCGCTGTACATACTTCAACTATAGAGCCTTTGCCACATCAAATCTCGGCTGTCTACCAAGAGTTGCTGCCGCGTTTGCCTTTACATTATGTTTTAGCTGACGATCCTGGCGCCGGCAAAACGATTATGACCGGTCTTTTTGTTAAAGAATTGCTTTTGCGCGGCAGTTTAGAGCGCTGTTTAATTGTCTCTCCCGGTAGCTTGGCTGAGCAATGGCAAGAGGAGCTGGCCAGCAAATTTAACCTAAATTTTGAGCTTTTAACTAACGAAAAAATACAAAATTGTAGCAGCAATATTTTTGATAGCCTCAATTTTTGTATTGCTCGCCTTGATCAATTGGCTAGAAATAGCGTTTTGCAAAATATGCTCAGCCAAGCCAAACGTTGGGATTTAATTGTTTGTGACGAAGCCCATAAAATGGCCGCTACTGTGTTTGGCAAAAAAGTATATCGCACTGGCCGCTTCAAGCTCGGACAATTGTTGCGCACGCTGACAACCAATTTTTTATTATTGACAGCTACGCCTCACAATGGCAAAAATAAAGACTTCCAACTTTTTATGTCTTTAGTAGATCCTGATCGCTTTGAAGGAGCCAACCATGGCTTAAACATTAAAAAAGCTCCTGATGTTTCCGATTTAATGCGCCGCTTAGTTAAAGAAAAGTTGCTCAAGTTTGACGGTACTCCGCTTTTCCCCGAAAGAAAAGCCCATACTGTGCCATATAATCTTTCTCAAACTGAAGCCAGCCTTTATGAGCATGTCACTGAATATGTACGCTGTGAGTTTAATCGCGCAGAAAAACTTAACGATCAATGCAAAAACAGAGTAGGTTTTGCTTTAACTATTTTGCAACGCCGCTTGGCTTCGTCTCCTGAAGCTATCTATCAATCTTTAAGCCGCCGTCGCCAGCGCTTGGAAGAACAATTGCAAGAAGTTCTAAATGAGCGTCACGCTTTTGATGGCGCTGCCGGTGAAAAAATTGCTGATGATTATGATGAGGAATTAAGCGCTGTCGATCTTGATGATTTTGAAGACAACTTAAGTTGTTCAGTTTCGGCTGCTCAGAGCGCTCGAGAATTGGAAGCGGAGATAGCTTCTTTATCTTCTTTGGAAGAAGAGGCCAAAAAACTTGTTTATAGTGGATTAGACAGTAAATGGACAGCGCTATCCGATTTATTGCAAGATAAAGCTGAAATTTTTTCTTCTCGCCATGGCCACCAAGAAAAGCTGATTATTTTTACTGAACATCGCGATACCTTAAATTATTTACAGCGTAAAATTACCAATCTTATAGGTAATACCGACAGTGTGGCCATTATTGCTGGAGGTATGAGCCGCAGCGAACGTCGCCTAGCTGAAGAGCGCTTCAAGCAAGAAGAGCAAGTTTATATCCTTTTAGCTACCGATGCAGCTGGTGAAGGCATTAACTTACAACGTGCTCACCTTATGATTAACTACGATTTGCCTTGGAATCCCAACCGTTTGGAACAGCGCTTTGGCCGTATTCACCGTATCGGTCAGAAGAAAGTTTGTCATTTGTGGAATTTAGTTGCTCAACAAACTCGCGAAGGCCAAGTTTTTGAACGTCTCTTAGCTAAGCTTGAAGAAGAAAAAGCCGCTTTAGGCGGTCAAGTTTTTGATATTTTAGGCAAAATCGATTTTGACAATAAATCTTTGCGTCAATTGCTTATTGAAGCTATACGCCAAAATGGCAGCGCTGCGACTGAATATAGTTTGAAGCAAATAATTGATAGATCTTTAGAAACTGAAAAATTACAAGAAATAATTCAAGAGCAAGCTCTAACTAAAGACGTTTTAGCTACCGAACAAGTTTATGCTATAAAAGAAGATATGGAGCGAGCCGAGGCGCGTAAGCTTCAGCCTTATTTTATAGAATCGTTTTTTGCCCAAGCTTTTGCTGCTCTAAAAGGTCAAATCCGTTTTATTTTTAAAGCTTCCGAAAGAGGACGCTATGAAATATTGCACGTCCCTTCTGAAATTTATAATTGGCCTAAACAAGATTCAAAAAAAATAGCTCGCCATTATAAACGCATTTGCTTTGAGCAAAAATTAGTAGATATACCTAGCCAAGTTCAAGCTGAATTAGTTAATTTAGAACATCCTCTTTTGCAAGCTGTGGTTAATTTAAGTTGTCAACAGTGGCAAAATGAGCTGGATAACGGCGCTATTTTAATTGATCGATATAATGAAAGTGAAGATATTAAATTTTTAACTTATATTGAAGATACAATTGTAAGCGGAAGCCAAAATGCGGATGGTTCAGCTCAAATTGTGGCTAAAAAATTCGATTTTATAGAGATAAATAGCGATGGTACTATTTGTCAGGCTGGATATGCTCCTTATTTAGATTACGCTGAGCCTAGCCTTGCGGAAAAAGCTTCTGTCCTTAATTATATAAAAACTCAATCTTGGTTACAGAAAGAGCCGGAAAAGCAAGCTAAAGAATATGCCCTTAAAGAAATGGCGCCGCAGCATTTATTGGAAGTTAAGCAACAGCGCGATCCTATGTTTTATAAAATTAAGCGTGAAGTAGAGAAGCGTTTAAATCAAGAAATTCGCTATTATGATGGCTTAAGCGTTCAATTTGCTGAAGATGCCAAAAATGGCAAAGAAAATGCCGAGAGTAAACTTCGCTACGCTGAAGAGCAAATGCAATTATTGCAAGCTAGAAAAGAGAAGCGTCTACAAGAATTAGCTAGGGAAGCGGAGCTTAGTTCTGTGCCTCCAATTATTGTTAGCGGCGCTTTGGTGGTACCTCAAGGCTTATTGAATAAATTAAATGGTTATGCTGAAGTTGAGCCTTTAGTTACTCACGATAAGAAAAAGATTGAGCAATTGGCTATGCAAGCTGTAATAGAGATAGAGAAGCGCTTAGGTAATTGGCCTAAAGATGTGAGCTCAGCTAAGTGTGGCTACGATATTGAATCGGAAATTGTTGCTGGTTCAAAAAATGGAAAGAGCTTGCGCTTTATAGAAGTAAAAGGGCGTAGCTTAGGAGCAGCTACAGTTACTGTTTCTAAGAATGAAATTTTAACTGGCTTAAATAAGCCTGAGGAATTTATTTTGGCTATAGTCGAAGTAGATGGGGACAAGACTAAGACAGTTTATTTAAAGCGGCCTTTTGTCCAAGCTCCGGACGCTTCGGCAGCTAGTATCAATTACAATATAGACGATCTTTTGCTCCACGCAGAAATTGTCTATCAAGACTAAGGATAGAGCATGTACAAGAAAAAACTAATTGAGGTGGCTTTGCCTTTGGAAGCTATCAATAAAGCTTCTGCTCGAGAAAAATCGATTCGCCACGGCCATCCTTCCACACTCCATTTATGGTGGTCGCGTAAGCCTACTGCTACAGCTAGAGCGGTTATCTGGTCTAGTTTAGTTGACGACCCTTCAGAGCATCCGGAGCTTTTTCCCACTGAAAAAGCACAACAGCGAGAGCGGCAGCGTCTCTTTGCTATTTTGGAAAAGCTTGTGGAATGGGAAAATGCTAATAATCAAGAGGTTTTGCAAGAAGCTAAAGCCGAAATATTAAAATATACCGAAAATAACCCGCCCGCTTTATTAGATCCTTTTGCTGGCGGCGGCTCTATTCCTTTAGAAGCTCAGCGCTTAGGTTTAGAAGCTCATGCTCACGACCTTAATCCTGTAGCTGTACTTATCAATAAAGCTATGATTGAAATTCCTCCGCGATTTTGTGGATTAGCTCCAGTTAATCCACAAAATCGCGGAGAAGGGCTGCTGCCTGGGGAGAAGGGCTGCTGCCTGGGGAGAAGGGCTGCTGCTAATCGCCGCAGCACCTTCTACGCTGGCGCTCAGGGCTTAGCCCAAGACGTCCGTTATTATGGCCAATGGCTTAAAAATGAAGCCTTTAAACGTATAGGTCAACTCTATCCTAAAGTAAAATTGCCTTCCCAATATGGAGGCGGAGAAGCTACAGTTATTGCCTGGATTTGGGCCCGCACCGTAAAATGTCCCAATCCCACTTGCGGTTGCCAAATGCCGCTAGTTAATAGTTTTATTCTCTCCAAGAAAAAAGATCGCGAAGCTTGGGTTGAACCAATTGTTGACGGTATAGCTATTACTTACCAAGTTCGTCAAGGTCTATGTCCTTTAGAAGGTACCGTCAATAGAAAAGGCGCCCGTTGTATTTGCTGCGGAGCCAACGTGCCCTTTGAACATATCCGGCAAGAGGGCCAAGCCGGTCGTTTAGGTTCTGCTTTAATGGCTGTAGTAGCTGAAGGCCCCAATGGCCGCTTATACTTAAATGCCGATGAAGAACAATTAAAAGCGGCAGAGGTAGCTAGACCTGAGGATATTCCCAGCGGAACTTTAAGCGGAAAATGCAGAGTTAATGTTTCCTTATATGGCTTTGATAGCATCACTGATCTTTTTACTAACCGCCAGCTAACAGCTTTAACAACTTTTAGCCAATTAGTAAAAAAAGTCCAACAACAAGCTGAAGCCGATGCTTTAGAAGTCGGTTGGGAAGATGATAAAACGCCGCTCAACAAAGGTGGCGTAGGTGCTTTGGCTTACGGTCAAGCTATTAGTGTTTATTTAGCCTTTTTAGTAGATAAATTAGCTGATCGTAGTTCATCTATTTGTAGTTGGGACAATGGGTATGTAAAAATTAGAAATACATTTGGCCGCCAAGCTATTCCTATGTCTTGGGATTATGCCGAAGGTAATCCGTTTAGCGATTCTACTGGTTCTGTTGATAGTATTATAGGATGGATCACTAAATGCTTGCTAACTTTACCTGCTGAAGCTTTTGGCGAAGCTAAACAGTGGAATGCGCAAAGTGATTGTGGCTTGCGTCAAATTATGCTTTCTACCGATCCCCCTTATTACGACAATATCGGTTATGCTGATCTTTCCGACTATTTTTATATTTGGTTGCGCCAATCTTTGCGCTCTGTTTATCCTGAGATTTTCCGAACCATGCTAGTTCCCAAAGCTGAAGAGCTAATTGCTACACCTTACCGCCATGAAAACAATAAAGCAAAAGCTAAAGCATTTTTTGAAGATGGTATGTTGCAAGCTTGCCGCCAGTTTTATCAATATGCCAGTGATACTCTGCCGGTAACTATTTATTATGCTTACAAACAGAGCGAAACTAAAGAGCAGGCAGGCCAAAAAGTCACCTCTTCCAGCGGCTGGGAAACTATGCTTTCAGCCATTATAAAAGCCGGCTTTGCTATTACCGGTACCTGGCCTATTAGTACAGAAATGGCCAACCGCTCAGTGGCTTCTGAAGCTAACGCTTTAGCTTCATCAATAGTATTGGTTTGCCGCAAGCGTTCTGCCGAAGCACCGACAATTAGTCGCCGCCGTTTTATTACTGAGCTTAGTAATGAATTGCAACCAGCCTTAAAGAAGTTGCAAAGTAGCCAAATAGCGCCGGTAGACTTAGCTCAAGCGGCTATCGGCCCAGGTATGGCGGTTTATTCTAAATACAGCGCCGTTTTAGAAGCTGACGGTACGCCTGTAAGTGTGCGCAGCGCTTTGCAACTAATTAACCAAGAGCTTGACGCTTGCCTCAATGAACAGAGCGGCCAACTCGATTCGGCCAGCCGTTTTTGTGTAGATATTTACTCCCAATATGCCTTCAAAGAGCTGCCTTTTGGTGAAGCTGAAGTTTTAGCTAAAGCCAAAAATATTTCTACCGACAGCTTAATAAAAAACGGCGTTATTAAAGCTGAAAAAGGCAAAGTTTGCTTAGTAGATCGCTCGGCCATGGAGCTAAAAGTTAGCTCTAACGACTGTAGCTGGCTAATTTGCCAAAAGCTGGCCAAAGCTTTGCAAGAAGGCGGCATAATTCAATGTGCGCAAATTGTAGCTGCAAATGTGAAGGCAGTCAACGCTAAAGAGTTAGCTTACCGCCTTTACACTATTGCCGAACGCCAAGGCTGGAACCAAGACGCTTTAGCCTACAACTCTTTAATCATGTCTTGGTCACAAATTAGCGCTAAAGCCGACAGCTTGAGAAAACAATCTGAAGCCGAGCAAGGCACCATGTTTTAAAGGAGAGCAGCCATGGAAAATAAAGAAGATAATAATGTAACTATTACCAAAGCTTTCGACATTATGCGCCCTATGTTGGCTGCTTTTGTGGCTCAAAGTCTAGAAGGAGTATACACACAAAGCGGTTGGTGGTCTGTAGTTCTGGATATTTTAAGTCGTTCCAATTACAGTTTGCCAGCTACTGGAAAATATGCAGAATTAGTCGATTCTTTGGATATGGCCGCTTGCTTACGAATTATAGACGTAAAGTGGGCAGATGTATTTAGACAAAAATTCGGGAGCAAAAAATATCGCTCTTATGTCAACGAATTGCTAGACGTTCGCAATGGCATTGCTCATCAAAACGGCAATCCCATGAAAGACGACGACATGGAACGAGCTCTAGATACCATGGCCAGAGTTTGTGAAGTTTTTGATCAAGAAAGCGCTGAGCAAATCCGGGAAATTTTGCGCAATTTGCGATACAGAAATGTGCCCGAGCAAAAAGCCGTCCCTGAATCGCCAACTACCGAAGTTGAAAGTAAGGTTGCGGTAGTAAACAAAGCTGAAGGTGAAAAAGACAATATTGTTACCAGCAATTGTTTACCCAGCTGGCGAAACGTTATGGTACCTCACCCAGACGTTGTGACCGGAAGATATAAAACTGCTGAATTTGCTGTCGATTTACAACAAATTGCCGACGGAGAAGGTGCTTTTGAGTACAGCGATCCGGTAATGTTCTTTGAGCGAACTTATATTACCGAGAGTATGAAAAAGTTGCTGGTGCAAGCTCTCAAAAGAGTAACTGGACAAGATGGCGATCCCGTTATTCAGTTAAAAACAGCTTTTGGTGGGGGAAAAACTCACACCATGCTGGCCTTGTATCATATGTTACAAGGCAAAGTTTCTGCCGAAAAATTGCCTGTTTTAAAGCCTATTTTAGAAGAAATTGGCTTAGACAAATTACCTAAAGTTAATGTAGCCGTTTTAGTAGGTACAGCTTTAAATCCAGCTAAGCCTAAACGTCCAACAGATATTTCCGGCATTACTGTTAGAACTTTATGGGGCGAAATA
>SFMI01000231.1 GCA_004554425.1 Candidatus Saccharimonadota bacterium
CTTTTAGTTAAGCTGCTTGATAGATTAGATCTAATTCTCTTTCAAAGATTTCATCTGGTGTATGATAGGCCAGTATCTTTCTTGGCAAAGAATTGCACCCGGTTTCAATATTAATGATGTCTTGTAAAGAATAGTTAGCTATTGCTTCTCCCTTAGGAATGAATCTGCGAATAAGACCATTGTGTCTTTCAACTGTTCCCTTATCACAAGAAGTGTAAGGATGGGCATAGTAAACCAGTGTATTGGATACTTTTTCTAGGTTGGAAAGATCTGCAAACTCTGAGCCATTATCAGTGGTAATGGTTTTAAAAATATCATTCCAATGTTCGCTGTATTGCCTTTGGAGTTCTTTAAAGGTCTGCATGACACTGACAGAAGTCTTGTCAGGAATACGAAGAATTAAAAACTCACGACTCATACGCTCAGATAAGGTTAGCAGTACCTCATCATCTTTGCTCTTATGTCCGAGAACTAAATCGCATTCCCAATGACCGAATTCATTACGTTTATTGATCTCTTTAGGACGTTCTTCAATGCTTCTGCCAAGTTTTTTCTTATTTTTGCGAATACGATGAAGCTTAGTATTGCGTTTAAGCTTCTCTGGCAAGTCGTAATTATAAATTCCTAATAAGCCTTGATCAACGTAATTATAAAGAGTTTTGGTGCAGACAACATCGCTGCTAGCGAATTCGCCAACAGCAGTAGCACGATTACTGCACACATCAAGCGACCAGCCATCTTTAAAAAAATGCTTGTGGACATAGCGCATGAATTGAGCTTTCCTGAGAAAGTCTGATTTGCGCCCACAATTTTTACGATGAGCTTTATATGCATCATGCCCTTGAGTAGCCTTATATTTTTTGACTTTACCATGATACAGTTTTACAGTGCCACTGATAGTAGAAGGAGAACAGTTAAGTTCACGGGCAATTGCACGCAAAGAATAGCCATCTTTCAAACGCAATTGAATAATAACTCGCTCTTCAAATGATAAATGCTTGCCTTTAACGTGCTGGTTCATGGTAGAATGTAAAGAGTCCATTTTGACCTCCAATAGAAAGTTTTTGTGGTTATTAACATTCTATCAAACAGGTCCGAATGGACTTTTTATTTTTTATCAAGTGTTCAATTTAATTTTACAATCAGCGAAAAAGATTTAAATCATACTAGTTTATAAAAAATACCAGCAGACCCTTTGTGGACGCATCATAGAAGAGTAGTAATAATTTAAAAAATTACAGTCTCTATAATATGAGTAGGAACCAAAGTAAGAGTAAGAGTATGAATATGAGTAGTATACTCTCACACTAATTGAAACATAGTAATATCTAGTAGATGATGTTGGGGCTATGCCTGCTGTCGGAGCTGTGGGAGCCGTACCTGCTGTTGGAGCTGTGGCGGCCGTACCTGCTGTTGGAGCTGTGGCGGCCGTGCCCGCTGTTGGAGCTGTGCCTGCCGTACCTGCTGTTGGGGCTGTAGCGGCTGTGCCTGCTGTTGGGGCTGTAGCGGCCGTGCCTGCTGTTGGGGCTGTAGCGGCTGTGCCTGCTGTTGGAGCTGTAGCGGCTGTGCCTGCTGTCGGAGCTGTGGCGGCTGTGCCTGCTGTTGGAGCTGTGGCTGCCGTACCTGCTGTCGGAGCTGTGGCGGCCATGCCCGCTGTTGGGGCTGTAGCGGCCGTGCCTGCTGTCGGAGCTGTGGCTGCCGTACCTGCTGTTGGGGCTGTGGCTGCCGTACCTGCTGTCGGAGCTGTAGCGGCTGTGCCCGCTATATTTGCTGTAAGTGGAGCAGTTTCTCTTACATCAGCTGTTTCTGCAACTAAGCCTATATTGTGTTCATCTTGTAAGTTATTATCATTTTCAGCTGCCTTCGCCTTACCGGTATTTAAGGTAAAAGCCATTAATAATGCTGCTGTAGTCAGAGCTAATCTATACTTTTTCATTTTATTTTTTCCTCTTTAATTCATCTTCACCATGAGTTGTTTTTACCCAATATGAGTTGCCACGTATTTTCTTATAAAAAGCGATAATTATAGAAATATATAACAACAAATTATATATTGGAAAAGCTATCAGCA
>SFMI01000232.1 GCA_004554425.1 Candidatus Saccharimonadota bacterium
CTTTAAGTTTGTCCTTTATGCTTATGAGCTTTACTTGTGCTTGCACCTCTGGAGATAAAGCTGACAAACATTTGGTAGATTCTAACGGCAAAAAAGCTCAAGTTGCTACTGCCGACGTAGAAGATTCTGGCGAAGAAAATGATTACGAAGACTATGAGCAAGACGAGGAGGAAGGTTCTGTCGATAGCTCTGATAGCTTCGATAACTCTAGGGAGCAACAAGCGCGATCTAACTACGCAAAAGATAATTATCTCCATTCTTCGCCTAAAAGAACGCAGTCAGCTTCTTTAGCTCCGCGTGGTTTTGGACAATACCAAATTTACGATCAGCAAGCCAATATGCCGGTAGTAACTTTGCAAGTGCCGCGCGGTTGGCAAGCTAGTAGCCAAGTAAAATGGGGCCAATTTGGCTATTCTTTATGTATTTATGAAGCTTTGTTTACTGATCCCAGTTCTGGAGTAGGAGTAGGCTATTGCTCAGGGGTAACTAGTGCTCGTCAACATGGTATACAGAGTTCAGAGTTACTCAATAATCCGAAGAAATATGGGCAGCTTTTTGCTAATGATATTAAAAAATATGCTCATATGAATCAAAATGTGAAGTTAACCTCTGCCGAGTTGGTCTCTGGCTCTGCTGAAGCTAATCAGTTGGCTGCTCAACTTAAAAATCAAGGTGGTAATTGTCTAGCCAGAACATTTGTGGCTAAGTATGATTTTCAAAGGAATAATCAGCCATGGGCAGCGATGCTTACTGCTGACGTTATTTTGCAAGAAGTTAGCTTTGCTTATGGCCCGACCAATCATAATGAGTGGGTACTCAACTTAGTCTCTTATATTTATCCTAAAAATAATGCTGAGTCAGTTATAAAAATTGGTAAACAAATTATTGCTAGTGCTGTAGTTAATCAGCAATGGCAGCAATATTTGGCCAGCAATGGCACTGTGTCTCAGCATAATAATCAGTTCCAGCAACAGCAACAAGTAGTGCGTCAAAACCAGCAAGATATAAGCGATATGCTTAGCGATAGCTATCAGCAGCGCTCAGCTTATCAAGATAGAATTAGTCAAGGTTGGAGTGAAGCTATTCGCGGTGAGAGTTCTCACGCTAATCCTTACGACAGCTCTTCCACGGTAACTACTTCTAATAACTATAATCATGGTTGGGCTAATAGCAATGGTGAAGTTATCAATACCGGTAATAGCAACTTTAACCCCAACACTTCGTCCGATTATAATAGCAGTGAGTGGACACAAATTAAATAAGAAAAAATGGCGGCGCTCAAAATAAAATGCGTAAATGCAATAATCCTCTAATTCCCTGGCTTTTCTTGGCTCCTGCGCTTGTGATTCTGGGAGTATTTGTCGTTTACCCTATTTTATGCGGTGCTGCTTTGGCTTTTTTTGATTTTAATATGTTGCGCTACGACAGCGCAGGCCACTTGCTCAGTCCCAAATGGGTCGGCTTGGCTAATTTTAAGCGTTTAGCCTCCGACCCTTACTTGGCTGTAGCTTTGAAAAATTCGCTGCTCTATGTGCTTTTAGTGCCTTTTTTGCAAGCTGGCTCTTTATTTTTAGCTTGGTTATTGCGAGGGGAAACGCTTAAAGAACGCTTGGCTAGAACCGCCCTTTATGTGCCGGTAGTTACTTCAGCTGTAGTTGTAGGCATTACCTGGAAATGGATTCTGCGCAGCGATGGTTTACTCAATCAAGCTTTAGGTTGGTTTAGTTTTGGACTAATTGAGCCTGTGCCTTGGCTTACCGACGCAAAGTTGGCTATTTTTTCTCTTATGCTGGTAACAGCTTGGCAAGGTTTGGGCTATTACCTTATTTTGTATTTAGCTGGCTTGCAAGCTATACCCAAAGAATTGGAAGAGCACGCTTCCTTAGAAGGAGCTTCGCCAGGCCAAATTTTAGTCAAAATAGTAGTGCCTTTACTTAAGCCTACTATGGCTGTTTGTACATTGTTGTCGGTAATTTCTGCTCTTAAAGTATTTACGGAAGTATTTATTATTACTGGCGGCGGCCCGCAAAATTCAACAATTACCGCTTCTTACTATATTTATATGACCGCTTT
>SFMI01000233.1 GCA_004554425.1 Candidatus Saccharimonadota bacterium
TCTAATTCTCCACCAGAACGTCCAGCATAAGCAGAAGCGTAAGGAAAGTTCCAGCCGCCAAATAGTATAAAAGCTAAAAGCACAAAGCTAAATAAGGCCGCCACTCCCAACAGTTTATGTTTATTGTCTTGAAACCAACTCACAGCGAGATCCTCTCACCCAAACTGCCGCAATACACATTATCACCGAAAATACTGCGCCAAAATTCATATTCGGAAAAACCTACCCCGCCACAAGCCTCAATCTTAAGATGCGGGTATTTGGCCACTAATTGTTTCATATACTTAATATCAGAATCGTTCCATTTTAAATAGCTTTCGTTAAAATTACCTACAATTAAAGAAGGCATTTCGTTAAGCAAATTGTGAATTAAGGAGAATCTGTCGGCAAAATCTCCATAGCCGGAACCGCAAAAAAGCGTCAATTCTCCGTCATGACGACGCACTAGAAAATCAAGGGAGAATTTATCTCTGTCTACAGGCACAACTAAAGTCCAAACGTCCTCAAAAAGTGGATAAATGCCCGGCGGTACAGTAATAACTTGCACATTCTTGGCTATTTCCAAAGAAGTAATTTCTGTAAATTTATAGGGAGTAATATTAGGGCAAAGAAAAATTGTGTTGCTATTTAAACTATTTATGAAATTAAAACCGTTGTCGCGATTAAGCGTAGAAATGGCCACAAAATCCAATCTTTTTTGCCAAGGCATAAACGAAGAACGGTTGAGACATAGAAGCATTAGATCCGGTATCGTAGATAAAGTTAACGACCCCATCTTGAATATTGTGGCTAAATTCTTGCCAAACTTCATCTTTAACATGGCGGTATTTTTTAGGCCAATCGAGTACTGGAGCTTTGGAATTGCCAGGACGATCCAACAAAAACCACATCATATTATTGGCAGAATAGTTGATATTAAAACTTAAAGGATTGCTTTCACAACGACCAGTAAACTGACTGCCACTAAGGATAGAAACAGTATCTAAAAGCTCAGCTTTGGAAAAGGCCAAATTATCGGTATTTTGAATAGGAACTCCGGCTTCAAGATCAATTTTTGATTCATTGGGGAAAAAGGTAAAATAAGCTAAGAGATAAGCTAAGAGAGCGAACTGAACTAAAGTGAGCGCACCTATAATGCAACGGCCTCTTCTTCCTGACTTTAAGCCTATCTCAGCCACTTTTTTACTACCTCAAAATGCCACTTTCTGGATCGCATTCCCAGCGACGCTCAATAGCAACTCTGGAACCATCGTAATTTGTCCATTGTCCTTTAGCTTTGTAGTGCAATTGAGGATCGGAATTAAGCTCTATTTCTGCCCAATTTTCGGCCCAAAGACCACGCTGTTGCCAAGCTTGACTATCAGTATCAAGCAATAAAATGATGCCTGCATGGCCTCTTTCAGCTAAAATTGACAAATTTTGAGCAGATCTTTTCCACAATTTTTGCTGTTTTTCTGCGCTTAGCTCCACTTGGCTGCCTTGTTCAGGTTGTAAAAAATCCCAACCATCGAGGATTAAAGTAAACTCTAAATCTTGAGCAGCAAAATTACTAAGTAAACGGTGTAATTCGGCAAATGAAGTCGAATAGCCGGAAAAACAGTACAGACTCTCTTCCCAATCGCTTAAATCGCCATTTTGCCATACTTTTGCTTTTTCTGTTTGGTTTAACTTATTGAAATTGGCTTGAGCAACCAGAGACAACAATCCCCAACCAATTTGGCGTACTCCTAAGCGTCTTGAGAAGACAAACAATTTTTGAGTAGGCTCACTAAGCACAGTAAAAGCACAATTTAAAAGGAGATTCAAACGGGGATTGTGAGCTAGTTCAGAAAGTTAGTCCCGGCAAAATAGGCAATCCTTCTTCAGTAGAGCGAAAAAGATCATCCCACTTCAAATGCTCATATTTAGCGCCATGTAACCCAAGTTCTGGACTGGCCAGTTGGGCCTCTAAAAGCTTGAAACGGCGCTCGTATTTCACATAATGAACGGCAGCATATATAGCTAAAGCAATAACAGCCAATAAGACTAAAAGCATTTGCTCGCGTGTAGCTAAAGAACTCAAATCAACAGCATTTGAGCTTTCTGAAGCGAAATTAGCTGGAGGAGCAAAATTTTGCCCAGGCTCACTTTCTTGAGTCCAACCGGGCTTTGACAGCAACATTATTCCCCAGGCCCAAAGGCTATATATTCCCCACCATGGCTTATGATGTTTTATTGATAATCCGTTGACCACTGCTGCTGATTTTACTCCATCAAGTTATAATAAAAAAAGAACGCTCCGCCTCAAAACGCCCGTTTAGTCATTTGGACTAAGTACACTTTGAAGCCGAAGCGTAGAAAATGTCAAGAAACAAGCCTAATTATCGGCCTTTTCTACAATAAGTTTTTGCATCTCCTTGAGAGTTTTTTCCATATTGGGAGCTTTAAACTCTTCAGAATTGGCTTTATCAAATTCCATAGAAATATCAGAGCGTGAAATGTTGATAGAAAGTATGCCTTTGCGGAGCAAACTGGCTACTACTTCACGACGTCCATCCTGATCCAAATAA
>SFMI01000004.1 GCA_004554425.1 Candidatus Saccharimonadota bacterium
CGCTTTTTTTATTAGAAAATGTAACTGATTAGAGGAAAGAAAATTGAGTAAAAAACATCGTCGGAACGAGCGTAATCAGGCTAAAAAGAACGAATTGATGCTCCCTTTATCCATTAAGCAGCATCCGGCAGCCAGACGTCCTTGGCTCACTGCAGTGATTGTACTCTTTTTATTGTTGATGGTCTTTTCTATGTTTAGTTCTAAAGCTGGCTGGAGCGGTTTATTGGTACCGGCTCTTTTGCTGGGCATTATTTTGCATGGTTTGGTTCCTTATTTTTTCCCCCCTACTTTTACTTTCGCTAAGGAACAAATAACTGTCAGCCGCTTTGGTAAGCCCTCTATTTTTAAGTGGGATGATTATCGCTCTTATTCAGTTCAGGGTAACGGTTTTGTACTGTGGATGGAAATGCATCCAGCTTCCAAAACTTCTTCTTTTTCTGCCTACTTTAAGAGTTTACGCAACTCCGTTTTTTTGCCTTTGGATGAAGAGGCTATGCAAAAAGTAGAGCCTTTAATTGCTAAAAAATTGGTCAAAACAGAGTAGGCAAAGGTTAGTATGAAGATAAATTGGCGAGAAATGTGGTCTCTGGAGGAACCTTCCAATATAGAAGAAAGCAGAGAAGAAACGGAAAAAGACATTAAAAATATCGCCAGTTCAGTAGTGGCGATCCATTTGGGCATTCCGGCTTTATGGCTTTTAGAGTCTTGTAAGCCACTATCTTTTATAGCTAACCAAGCTTTGGTCTTTTTCTCTCCGGCGGCTAATTTTGTAGGACTCGACTCTTGGTGGCGTAAAGCGACGACAATTTCTTCCCGACGTTCCAACGTGGAAGCTTTTATAGAAGCTATCGAGCAATTGGAAATAAAAAAACATGAACAAGAAAATAGATAAAGATTCTATCCGTTCTATCTTGGCTACAGATTGTGGCAGCACTACTACCAAAGCCATTTTAATTGAAAAAGGGCCTGAGGGCTTTCGTTTACGGGCTAGAGGAGAGGCCCCTACTACTGTAGAGGCTCCAGCCGAAGACGTTACTCAAGGTGTGCGCAACGCTATTACTGAGCTTTCTGAGTTAATTGGGCGTCCTCTTTTAGATGAAAATGGACAACTTATTAAGCCTTACGATGGAAAGCAAGGGGTGGACATTTATCTTTCCACTTCGTCGGCCGGCGGCGGTTTGCAAATGATGGTAGCTGGTGTAGTAGCCAAAATGAGCTCAGAAAGTGCCCAACGAGCCGCCTTAGGCGCCGGAGCCGTCGTAATGGAAACACTTTCTTCTAACGATTCGCGTCGTCCTTACGAAAAAATTGAGCTTATTCGCAAGCTTCGTCCCGATATGGTTTTGCTTTCTGGTGGCGTTGATGGTGGCGTGCAAAAACATGTGGTGGAAATGGCCCAACTTTTTAGCGCCGCCGATCCGCGTCCTCGCTTGGGGGTAAACTATAAGCTGCCGGTTATTTTTGCTGGCAATAAAGATGTACGCGAGCAAATTAAGAAGATTTTAGGCTCAAAAACAGCTTTAGAAATAGTTGATAATATTCGTCCTACTTTGGAAGAAGAAAATCTTCAGCCTGCTCGTCTTAAAATTCAGAGTCAATTTTTAGAGCATGTCATGGCCCACGCTCCAGGGTACCCAAAACTTATGGCCATGACAGACGAGCAAATTATGCCCACGCCGGCAGCTGTGGGAATGATTATGGAGCGGGTGGCCCAAACGCGTTCGATTAACATTTTGGGCGTTGATATCGGCGGCGCCACGACTGACGTGTTTTCCGTATTCGACGGCCATTTCAATCGTACCGTGTCGGCCAACTACGGTATGAGTTACTCTATTTCCAACGTGGTAGCCGAAGCCGGTTTGAAAAACGTTATGCGTTGGGTTCCCTTTGATGTAGACGAGCCTCAGTTGCGTAATCGCATCAAAAATAAAATGATTCGTCCGACTTCTATACCTTATCTTATGGAAGATTTGGAAATAGAGCAGGCTATCTGTCGCGAGGCTTTGCGTCTTTCCTTTGAACAACACGCTTTGTTGGCCGACGGCTTAAAAGGCGTACAGCACCAGGCTGAAATAGGCTCAATTTTTAGCCAAGGTGAGAAACGCTCACTTATAGATCCTATGCGTTTAGATATGCTTATCGGCTCCGGCGGCGTACTTTCTCATGCACCTGAGCGTTGGCAAACGGCTTGGATGTTACTTGATTCATATCTACCTTGCGGCATTACTCAGTTGGCTGTCGATTCTATTTTTATGATGCCGCAACTGGGAGTGCTTTCTTCTATTTTGCCTGAAGCTGCTGCTTATGTCTTTGAGAAAGATTGTTTAATTGAATTAGGCACTTGTATAGCTCCTCGCTTTACTAACGGTAAAGCGCTGGCTCCTGGCCAAGATTTGCTTAAAGTTGAGCTTGAAGGTCAAGCGCCTTTCACTTTGCATATGGGAGAAATTAAGGTAAAAAAGTTGCCAGTAGGGCAAAATATTAAGGCTCGTTTATTCCCTCTAAGTCGCACCGATGTGGGGCGAGGAGCTGAGCAAATTGTAGAGTGTGTGCTTAAAGGCGGTACAACGGGGTTAATATTTGATGGGCGCGGTCGTGAACCGTTTGTACTTCCTCAGGAACGTTCGGTTCTTATCAACAAACTTCAAGAATGGAAGGCAGCTTTAAAGGGATAAAATATGAGCAGCGCTTATGTGCCAGGATTAAAAGTTACCGATCATGCAGAATTAAAAATTGAGAGGCGCTTACCGCTTAAGGGCAGCGTTGTGGTAGCCAAAGGTGATACTGTCAGCTGGAATACGGTTGTGGCCAATACTTTTTTGCCGGGCAGCGTCGAGTTGGTTAATGCTGCGGCCAAACTGGGGATCTCTCCGGAAGAAGTGCCCCAAGCTATGCTTAAAAGTGAGGGCGACCAAGTATCTAAAGGTGAAACTTTGGCTCGCAGCAAGGGCTTTTGGGGGTTGTTTCGCTCCAATCTTGCTTCTCCTATTAGCGGCACAGTTGAATCTGTCTCCGAAGTTAGTGGCTTAATCGTTTTGCGGGCGCCTTCTGTACCCGTCGAAATAAATGCTTATGTCGATGGTATAGTTGAAGATATCCTACCTGAAGAGGGAGTTATTATCAGAACTTCGGCTGTTTATATCCAAGGTATCTTTGGTATAGGCGGTGAGACAGCTGGAGAAATTTGCATTTTTACTGAAGATCCCGATGAAGAATTGCAAATCGAGCGTCTTAGTGAAGCTTATAAAGGCAAAATTCTGGTCGGAGGAGCTTTAGTTACGGCCGATTTCTTGCGTAAAGCTGTGCAATATGGTGTGAAAGCTGTGGTAACTGGTGGCATTTCTGACGCCGATTTAGCCGATTTTTTGGGTTATGACTTAGGAGTAGCTATTACTGGCTCTGAAGATAAAGGCATTACCTTAATTGTTACTGAGGGCTTTGGCAAGATCGCAATGGCTGAGCGCTCTTTCAATTTGCTCAAACGCTGTGTCGGCCGTTGGGCTTCCGTTTCCGGAGCTACTCAAATTCGAGCTGGAGTTATTCGTCCAGAAATAATTATTGCTGATAATGTTGACTCTAAGCCCAGAGAAGAAAAATCCACTGCTGTCTCGTCTGGTTTACATATAGGTTCTAAAGTGCGTCTTATTCGCGAACCTGATTTCGGAAAAATAGCTATAGTAGCTGAATTGCCTTCAGAAGCCGAGCTTATCCCCACTGGAGCTAAAGTTCGCGTAGCCAGAGTAAAATTGGACGATGGCCGCTTGCTTTCTTTGCCCAGAGCTAATTTGGAAATAATTGAAGAAAGTTAAAATTAGCTCTATTTTTTTAATCTATTTTTTATCGATTCAGCAGGTATACAACCAGTGGTGTGGGTATGTGAGAGCGAGATTTGTTGAGGTTTTAAGTCTGTGAACGCTAATTGTACAATAGAAAATACCCAAGATGCCAATATGGAAGCAGCTGAAATAGGAGCTGAATTTCCTATCAATCCGGAACTTTTGGAGTGGGAAAAAACAGCCGATATCAAAACTTTGCCCGAACTTATTCGGCGCACTGTAGATGAATACGGAAGTTGCCCTTATTTGGGAGTCCGTGTCGGCAGTGAATATAAATTTAAAACTTACAACGAAATTTACCAAGAGATCGTCTTTTTTGCTTCGGCTTTATTGGGAGTTGGTTGTCAAGTAGGGGATAGAGTAGCCAACTTTTCGGCTAATTGTGTGGAATGGCCGGTTGTCGATTTTGGCTCTTCACATGTTGGATGTGTCCATGTGCCCATGTATTCCACTTTGAGCCAGAGTGAGTTTGCTTATATCGTTAAAGATTGTGGAGCTAAAGTTCTCTTTGTACTCACCAAAGAACAGTTGCAAAAGGCTATAGCTTCTGAAGCTGATTTGCGGGATCTCAAGCATATTGTTGTTTCTTCAGCTATAGATTTAAGCGGTATTCAGAGCACTAAGCAACTCTGGACTTGGCAAGATTTCCTCCGTTACGGTCGTGTACATTTAAGCCGCTACCAATCGCGTATAGAAGATATCGTAAGCTCCATAAAAACTACCGATGTGGCCAGCATTATTTATACTTCGGGTACAACTGGTAATCCTAAAGGCGTTATGCTTATGCATGGCAACTTCTGTAGTCAGGTTGTCTCTTTAAAAAAGGTAGTAAGTATCAATCATGAAGATGTACACCTCTCTTTCTTGCCTGTAGCTCACGTCTTTGAGCGCATTTTCTTCTACTTGAATACTTATGTCGGCGCTTCACTTGGTTTTGCTCAGAGTTTAATTACTGTTTTGCAAGATATGCAAGTTTTGCGTCCGACTACTTTTACTAGTGTGCCGGCTTTATATATTAAAATTCATGATCGGGCCGTCTCCCATATGACCGGTTTTAAGAGCAAACCTTTTAAGTGGGCTATGAAAGTAGGGCGCTCTTACAATGCCAACAAACGTTTAGGCAAGGTAGACCGAGCCGGTCGTATTATTCATGCTATTACTCGCAAGATGCTTTTCAGCGATTTGTTCAAAAAATTTGGCGGCCGCATTCGCCTTTTTGTCTCTGGTGGAGCTCCTTTGCCTGCGGATGTGTGTGAATTTTTCCTTGATTTAGGCTTTACTATGCGTGAAGGCTATGGCTTAACTGAAACTGCTCCGGTTATATGCATAAATAGCGCTGACGATATTTGCCCTGGCTCGGTGGGCCCGGCTGTGCCTTTCAGCTCTTTAAAAATCGCCGAAGATGGAGTAATTCTCACTAAAGGCCCGAACGTTATGCGTGGCTATTTCAAAAATTTGGAAGCAACTAAAGAAGTTATTGATTCGGAGGGGTGGTTCCATACTGGTGACGTGGGCTATATTGAAGACTCCAAGCTTTTTATTACCGATCGTAAGAAGAATCTTTTGGTACTTTCCAATGGTAAAAATGTTGCCCCCAGCCAGATTGAAGCTTCTATTCTGAAGAGTGAGTGGATCAACTCAGTAGTTTTAGTCGGCAACAACCGCAGTTGCGTTGGCGCTATCGTAGTGCCCAATTTTGAAAAATTACGCTCTTTCTGCGATAGCAAAAAGATTAGTGCTGAAAATAATAGCGATATGGTAGCTCATTCTGCTGTCCAGGAACTAATTTGTAACGAAATAAATGAAGCTTGTGCTTCTTTCTCTCCTTACGAGAAAGTAAAACGCTTCTTTATTTCGCCTCGAGAGTTCTCTTTTTCTATGGGTGAGCTGACGCCTACTCAGAAAGTCAAGCGCTGTGAGGTAGAGAAAAACTTTAGCGCTGAAGTTGAAAAGATGTTCGGCTAGATTCTCTTTGGGCTAGCGATATAATAAAGGCCGAGCTGCTTCTATAAAAAGTAGTCCGGCCTTTATTATTCTGTTGTTAGATTATATTAGCTTTTTACAGCTCCGGCAGTTATGCCTTTTATAAAATGTTTTTGTATAGCTAAGAAGAGTAAAATTAGAGGCAAAGTCGCTGCTACTGAGCCTGCGGCTACTACGCGAAAATCACTATCGAAGCTGGAAGATAAATAGGCTAAGCCTACGCTTAAGGGATAATGTGAATCAGACTTTAAAACAACCAGCGGCCAGAGAAAGGCATTCCAATTAGCAGTGAAAGCAAATAAAGCTACGGTAGCTTGAGTAGGTAAAGTAAGGGGCAAACAGACATGGCGGAATATTTCCCATTCATTGCAACCATCTAAGCGAGCAGCATCTTCCAACTCTTGAGGAATACTTAGAAAGGCCTGGCGACATAGTAATATTGCAAAGACACTGACAGCGCCTGGCAAGATTACTCCAGCCATAGTATCGTACAAGCCTAGGCTTCTTATGGTAGCAAAATTGATAATAATGTTAGCCTGACTTGGTAGAGCCAAAGTAGCCATTAAAATAAAGACGACTAAGCCTTTGCCCTTAAATTGCAAACGGGCTAGTGGATAGGCGGCCAGAGCGGATAAGCTTACTTCTAAAATTACTCCAAAGGCACAATAAACTAACGTGTTGAAAAAAAAATGCAACATGGGAAGCTGATCTTGAGCCCCAAGGAGGCGTTGGTAATATTCGCCTGTCCATATTTGTGGCCAAAGAACATTCCAACCAGAACCGTAAACTCCGTCTGCGCGGCAAGAAGTGACGAAGAGCCACCAAAAGGGAGCTAGAGCAGCTCCTAAGAGAAGTAAAATAAAAATAAGCTTTAAAGCTTGGCTTGATGATTTGATAATTTTGGATAAAAGAAAGTTCACGTTGTCCTTAGTGGTGGCAGCATTCCGTTTTGGGGTAAGTCGCTTTCTTCTTGCTTCCTCGGTTACACTCGGCGCAAGTTCCATATAAAAAGACTACATGCTCATCAACGATAAAATCGCTGGGAATATTATGTATATCTGCCCCTATGCAGCAGTCTATTTCGTAAACTTTACCACAATTTTTGCAATGAAAATGGTGATGGTGATGCTTGCCAGCAATTTCATAACAAGCGCTTTTGCCCGGAATTTCTACGGCTTTAAAAATGCCGTCTTCAGTGAAAAATTTTACACTGCGATAAACAGTGGCTATGCCTAAGTTCGGTAACAAACGTTGTGAAGCGGTCAAGATCTCTTGAGGAGATAGAGGACGATCGGCCTCTTTTACCACTTGGCGGATGATGTTTCTTTGTTGTGTTCCGCGTCTGACGACTTTACTCACACTAAACCTCTTTTGCTGGCAGTTGCTTATGTGAATTATTAGGCAATTGCTCTCTAAATGTAACCCACAAACAAGAGCGGGGGCTGTTTCATTTATTGAAAGCTAGCTCCCGCTTTGTCTATTTGCTTTTATTATATATATTCAAGCATAACTCTGGTTGTTCCTTATCTACTAAGGATGAGAGAAAATAAAAGTCTGATCATCGGAAGTAAACTTTTTACTCCATTTTCCGGTGATTTCGCGAGCTCTCTTTCCTCTGCTTTTCCAGGTGATAGTTATGTTGTAGGTCTCGTCAAGATTGGCTTCGTCACAGCGCAGTTCTGTGTAATTGTCGCCGTTGTCGTCCCACCAAGTATTTTGCCAGTGCTTACTGAGGTTGCCATCTTGAGTAACTTCAATTTTAGAAATGTACAGGCGGCGATCTCTAGGGCCAACACGCAAACTTTCGGCTTTAACGGTAAAATTGCCAGTTTTGACAGCTTCTTCACCATCGACAGTTTGATCTTTGGGAAGTTTTTTCAGTTCTACTTTTACTCTTTTAGTTTGTCCGTCATTGATCGCAATTTTGCCACGACCGACCTTATAGCCAGACTTAGAGACAGAAATGCGTACTAAACGATCAGGAGGAACGTTTCTAATGATAAAAGCTCCACTCTGGTCGGTTAAACCACGCTGACCACTGCTTAAAGCCACTCTAGCTCCTTTGATCGGTCGCCCTTGATAAGAGACTACTTCGCCTACTAAGGTGGCATTGCCGCTTATACTGGAAGCGCCGGGCAGTAAATAAGAAGCGTCATCATCTGAGGCTGCTTCTCGCAACTTGCTCTGAATTTGACTTTGCTTTTCGTAGTAGTTTGCATTATTTTTTTGTTGTTCGGCTTCCAGGGCTGCATCATCTGGAGAAACGGCCTTTACTGCCTTAGCTTGTGGAGCAGATTCGCTCTTGGAGCTTGTATTAGCTTTGCTAAGGTCTATGTTATTTAAGTCGTATTCTACGTTGGCGATCTCTTTATCGATAGAGCTTAATTTATTGACAGAAGCCGAACTGGCAGATTTGGAAACGGAGCTTTTGGCTGCTGTCTGTTGCGCAGCGGCTTTAGGAGCGGTAGTTGCAGACTTAGTAGCAGACTGAGTAGCGGGCTTAACGCCGACGTATGCTTTGGAGGTTGATGGCTTAGCGGATACAGCTTTGCCTGTTGTGCCTGTTTTGACAGTCGAGGTGGCCGCTTTGGCCAAGTTGGTTTTGTGGGAGGAAATGGCTACTAAATTGGCTGTACTCGGACGGCCGTTGACGCTGACTCGCAAGGAGCCGGAAGGTATGCCTTGAGCCATTTTAAATTTTATATAGTTGGGCTGCCAATCTAAAATACTGCTATTAGGCAGAGCCATACCGGCAATAGAAACGGTGCCAGTTTCTCGGCTGCCTAAGCGGCTGCCTTTTACGAAGACAGTATCGCCCACAGCTGGATTGGCTGGGGATACTTGAGCTACTTCAGGAAAAGCTTGTACTGGTAAATCGATATTCCAATTTAAGCGTAAAGGCTCGCGACAATATAAAGCAAAAATTTGGCCTGGAGTCACTAGACTATTTAAGCTTTTGCCCGCTTTTGTCCAGCGGCCGTTGACGAAGGTATTGCTATCTGGAGAAATCCAAGTTCGCTGTGGCCAACTGGCTCTCTCTTTAAGATCGGCAGGTACAATAGTTTGGCCACTCATATTAGTAAGAGTGACTGCAGGGGTGTCAATCGCTTTCATACTTGGCAAGCCAACCAAGTTCCAACCTGGTTGCAAACTGGTAGCAATAGGTTGCTGAGATAGTTGCTTTTTGCTTGTAAAGTAAATCTTACAAGGCGAATCAGAATACGTTATGTAAGCTAAGCCTGGCTCTAAGCTTTGAGGATTATTTACGGGATCGATAGGTATGTAAGAATTGCGGCTCATTTTATAGAGCATACGCTTTAGGCCCCAGACCGATTCAACTTGGCTGACGGGGAAAGAAACTATTTGCCAACCGGCTACAGCACTTATGGAGCTGGCTTTGCCAATAACAGGAGGAACGGTTTGGGCTGAATAGGTGATAACTGGAGGGGGAGCTGCAGGCAAAGGAGGAGGAGCCTCTTGGCCTACAGTTTGGGCCGACACTTTAGAGCTGAATAGGCAGCTTAAGAACAATACCGCTAAAAGTATTCCTAGGCAACGGCTTTGCGGTTGAGGCCGATTGCTTGGCATCTTTCTTTTCACAGAATTATTTTATCTCCCAATTGTTTGAAGAGGCTCGGAGCTTGCATACTTCATAGAAACAGCGTCGCTTGAGGTCGACTGATTCTGTTTTCGAACCGCTTATTTACCATAAAGTTTAGCAACAATCTTCTGTTTCTGAAAGTGTGTAAACTGTTTTTGGCTGGGTATTTTATAAAGGCAAATTTTCTAAATAGATCTTTTGACTAATTTGTGGATCTTTTTCTAAAACATGGCTCGAACTTAGTAAGGCTTGAGTAAGATCGCTAAGTTTAAGTGTGTCTGTTTTAGGTAAAAAACAGAGCGAATTGGCAAAATGACGTCCTAAAGTATGGCAAGCTAAAGCTAAAGCTTGGTATTGCTCCGGACTAACTGGCAAAGAGCTAGAAACTAACTCTTGCTCAATTTCAGGCGGAATAGGTTGAGCTTGGCGCAATTCACTGTTGCTTTCTTGCTGATAAAATTCTTCCCAAGCGAGCAAACAACAATAAAAAGCTTGAGTGAATTTTTGGCTATATTGGTGAGGAGTTTGGGAAACTTCCTCGCTAGAACCAGCACTTTGGCTTAAGTCTCTGATTGGATAATTGTTGGAGCTGGGGCCCAAATTTTCTCCTATAGCTGTTAGTTTATTGGAAGAAAGGCCTAAAGCTCTTTGGCGCAAGATGTCCCATACCACTTGCGGCTCGTGCCACGCGGCCAATAATGAGCAACAATCGGCGAAAGCTTCATGGACGGCGGCGGTTTCAAAGTCTTGATAGTTGTAATGATGTCGACTGTCTAAAATGGCATGACCAGTTTCGTGGCTGATTGCATCGGGATGTATATATTCGGCGTTGTGGCTCAGCCCGATACACTTAAATGGAGCTTGTTGGTAAAAAGGCAAGTTGCTTTGTACTTGAGGATGGCCTATGACAATTGGTAAAGGCCCGTTGCTTAAAGCGAAGTCCCGTCCCAAATCGGCTGAAAAGGAGTTTAGCGTCTTTTGCGCCGTTTGTATGGCTTGCAAATGCTGCCCCGAGCATTTGAGCGAATTTGCTTCAATTTGAGGCAAAATTTCCTCTAAATTGCGCTCGGGGCCATAGTGCCACACCTCAAAATTTTGGCTGCGTGCTACTACAGGCACACGCCAATGCTCGTAAAATGAACGCCATTCCGGCCCTTGCTGCGGCGGCAATTGATCGGCTTGGGAGGTAACGGCAGATATTTCACTTTTGTCTTGAGGCTGTGCGCTTAAAACTTCCAAACTTTCAGCCAATTCAGTAGGGACAGCTCGGTTGGGAGCTGCGTGAGTGCGGCAATTTAAGCTGAAGCCATTTAAAGGACGATAAGTTAGGCTATCAATTGCCGCATATTGGTACATGTCAGTCGGCCCTTTCCTTTACTCGTACTTAGGCCGACAGCTTTGGTTCGGGGAGATGTCAGCCTTTGTACTCAGAGTATGGCAGACAAAAGTGAAAAAAATTATATCGTACTATTAAGTACTGATTGCCGCCGTTTGACAAAAATGTAAATATGTCAGTTTGTGTTGGGCGTTCATTTTTCGCTGCCCGCAAGGCGGCTTAGGGCGGCTGAGAAATTTTGTGCTTTAGCTATAAGCCGGATAAGAAAAATCCCGGCGCACTAAAATAAAAAAGCCGCTCCGACTTCCAATCTGGTCGGAGCGGCTCGTTAACGGATAACATTTGTGGCTTGACGAGAAACTTAATCGTCTTGATCGTCCAGCTCTTCGCCGGGATTAGGCACAGGATCCGGCTCTTCGTCCTCTGGCTCAAGCGGAGGCGGAGGCAGCTCACTTTCTTCAAAAGAATCGGCGCTCTGGATGAGCTCTTCTTTTATTTTGGCTGCTTGCTCTTCGGCTTCGCGAGTCATGCGCAAGAGCTCATCTTCGCTATTGCCAGCTTGTAAAATTTCTTGAGCTGCTGCCAGGGCTGCCGCTTGAGCTTCGGCTTGCATTTTGGCTTGGCGCTCAGCTTCTTTGGCCGCCTTGCGGGCAGCGATAGTTTGGCGTGCTTCTTCTTCAGCTTTTAAGATGATGTGAAGCACGCTGACAGCTTGCTCCATAAAGCGGTTGATCTCGGCCAATTTTTCGTCGCTAATGGTATCGCCGTAAGTAGAACCGCGTACCAAAATAGCCGTGCGCTCGGCGCTGCCTGTAAAAGACTTAAATTCTATAAAACCGGTAATTTCTCGCCAGGTGACCAAAAGCTCATGGCTAGTTACGGCCATGACTTTCCCTGTAAGATTCATGCCGTTTTTAAGCTTTAAGCTTACTGGGGTGCCAGGATCGCCGATAGAACCAGACTTGGCTAGCCACTTAGTCAAACCGTCTTCGTCCTTGTAATAGTGCATAAGGCGACTATTTTCGTAGGGAGCGGTAATAATGGCAAAAAAAGTACGGCGGTTTTTATTCCAAAAGTTCTCTACATAGGTCTTAAATAAGGCCAAAGACATTTCCCAGCCAGATTTTGCGTCGCCTGCTCCGGCTTGACCTTCAGCACCTGGGCCCGTTTCGACTATTTCCACACGACAGCCATTCCCATAAGAGCGTATGGAAATATTGAGCGTTTGTGTACCTAAGCCGGGAATAAGCGACTTCATAACTACTTTTTTGGGCGGAATAATGGTCGGCAAATAATAGTCTATGCTGAAGCCAAACTTCTCCCAAGTCATAGTTAAGGTACCGCCATAACCAGGCCAACCCACAACCTTATCACAGAACCAGCGAGACAAATGCTCCGGTTCTGTCCAGGCTTCAAAGGCACGCTCTGGGGCAACTTTAGTAATTGTATATCGTCTTATTTCCGGGACGCTCATAAGCTCTAAGAAGTTCGCTCGATTTTTGTGAATTCCTAGTCCTTTAGGAGTCGCCGTTCTCTTGTGTTTCCCTGCTTAGTTGACAACAGATCGAATATTGTAAGCCCTTATCGATGTTAAAAAATGTGCGGGCAGTTGTTCTTGAGGGCGGAATAAGTAGGCTCTTCTTGAATAAGTCGGCGGCGCGTATAGTTCTATTAAGTTTCGCATTATAGAGAGGTCTACTCCATGTATACTTTTATTTCCGCTCCAATTTTCCACGCTGCAATTCCACCATATTGCTGTAGGCTTAATGGCAGTAATCGTTTACTTCTTCGTTTACGTTTAAGTCAAGAATTGGCTGTTGAAAATGTTTATGTGCGTACGGCTCCAGAAGGGGAAGAGCGTTTTATAGAAGCTGCTCGCAAGCCACAAAGTGAAGCGCCGGAATTGGCCAAACGCTACGACAATAGGTGGGAATGGTGGGAAGCTTATGTAGAAGTGGACGTGCCCTTATTGCACTATCGTTTTTGCTGTGTAACGGCTAAGGGCAATCTTTATTTTAATGCCAAAGGTTTATGTTCTTTTACTCCTTTAGACAGAGACGACTTTAAGGTCTCTTTGGTAAATGAACCTCCTGAATGGGTGCAAGACTCAATCTTCTATCAAATTTTCCCAGAGCGCTTCTGTTGTGGCGATAGTTCTACCAATGTGAAAGATGGAGAATACACTTTAGCTGGTAAAACTGCCAAAGCCTTTGCTTGGAGCGATCCCGTAGATCAATCTTCTGGCAATTGCTCTTTTTATGGCGGAGATTTGCCTGGCATTACTTCCAAATTGGATTACTTGTGTGAATTAGGCGTAAACGCTCTGTATTTAACGCCCATTTTTACTTCTCCGAGCAACCATAAGTATGATGTGGCTGATTACTATAATGTAGATCCGCACTTTGGCGGCAATAAAGCTTTAGCTCAATTGCGTCAAGCGACTAAAGACAGACATATGCGTTTGGTGCTCGATTTAGTACCCAACCATTGCGGCGATCATAATGAATGGTTTAAAAAAGCCAGGCAGGATAAAAACGCTCCGGAGTATTCTTTCTTTACTTTCTATAACGACAACCCTGATCAATACGAAATGTGGCTGGGAGTAAGCACTTTGCCACGCTTAAATTATCGCTCTCAAGAATTGCGCCGACGCATGTATGCCGATAGAGATTCTATTATGCGTCGTTGGTTACGTGAGCCTTATTCTATAGACGGTTGGCGTTTAGATGTTGCTAATATGCTGGCCAGACAAAAAATGGATCAATTAGGTCACGAAATAGGCCGAGAAATGAGACAAGCAGTCAAAGAAGAAGCTCCGCAAACTTGGCTTTTGGGCGAACAATTTTTCGATCCGAGTGATTATCAACAAGGCGATGAGTTTGATGCTTCCATGAATTATCGAGCTTTTTGTATGCCTATGAACCAGTGGATGGCCGGTTTTGATTTTGAAGCTTTTAAAGGTAAAGGTTGGGGCGATAAAGCACCTCTGGCTGATATAGATCTTGTGGAACAAATGCAAAGCTTCCGAGCTGCTATTCCTGAGAAAAACGCTCTCAATATGCTTAATTTATTGGGCAGCCACGACTTGCCACGCGTTAGAACTTTCAATCAAGGTAAATCTACGAAAGCATCTGCTCTTTACATTTTTATGTTTGCTTATCAGGGAGTGCCTTGCATTTATTATGGCGATGAAATAGGTATGGAAGGTGGCAAAGATCCCGATAACCGTCGTCCCATGATTTGGGATCGAACCCAATGGCATAGCCGTATGCTGGCAATCATGGAAAAATTGTGCGCTGCACGCAAACAAGTAGAAAGCTTGCGCCGCGGTGGTTTGCAATGGCTTTACGCTGAAGGTGGTAGTTTGGCTTTTATGCGTGAAGGCCAAGGCCCCAGAGCTATTTGTGCTATTACCAGAGAAAATCGGCCTATTGAAAGTAGTGAGTCTGGCGTTTCTACACATACCGCTATTTCCGTTAAAGCAGCCGCTTTACCTGAAGGCACACGCTTTAGGGGAGTAATTTACAATTCAACTGCTGTGGTTAAAGATGGTATGCTGTCTGTTATTCCTAAGCAAATAGGCGGTGCGGAAATTTGGGTTGAAGAAATTGATTAGAAATTAAGCAAAAAAGCTCTAAAATTGGTACTTTTTAGGCCAAAGAGCTTATCACAAGTTTCGCTATGAACTTAAAAATATAGCGGAATATTTTTGCTTTGGCAGCAAAATGCACAATATTCCCTTTATTGTGTGCAGGATAAAAAAGGACATTGTCTAAAACGATGCCAGTTTTTTAACCATTTTTTTTGGAGTGTATATACTGTGGCCGACATCAACCTCGACAGAGTAAAAAAAATTATCAACGAATTAGAAGCTAACCCTACTGATCTTTACAACAACAGCTTCTTTATTACTTGGCGCTACCCCAAAGAGACCATCAACGCCGTTCTTTTAGTGGCTGAAGCTTTGCAGCGTTTAAATCGCGCCGGCAAGTCCGTAAAAGTTTTCGATACCGGATTAGGTTTGTCCATCTTCCGCGATAAGTCCACCCGTACCCGTTATTCCTTCAAGTCCGCTTGCAACATGCTCGGCTTGGGCACCGAAGAACTCGACGAGAGCACTTCCCAGATCGCTCACGGTGAGACCGTTCGCGAAACCGCTACCATGATTTCTTTCTTAACCGAAGTTATCGGTATTCGTGATGACATGTTCATTGGCGAAGGTCACCGCTATCAGAAAGAAATGTCCGATTCCATTCAGGAAAGCTACGAGCATGGCATTTTGCCTAACCGCACTTCCGTAGTCAACTTACAGTGCGACCTCGACCATCCCACCCAGGCTTTGGCCGACTTGAGTCACATCATCGAGCGTTTCGGTGGCGTAGAAAACTTGCGTGGTAAGAAAGTGGCCATGACTTGGGCCTACTCTCCCAGCTACGGTAAGCCCCTCTCCGTTCCTCAGGGTATCATCGGTTTGATGAGTCGTTTCGGTATGGATGTAAGCTTGGCTTACCCCGAAGGTTACGATCTGTTGGATGAGCCCGTCGAAGCCGCTCGCAAGTTCTCCCAGGAGACCGGCGGTAGCTTCAACATCACCCACTCCATGGAAGAAGCTTTCGAAAATGCTGACATCGTCTATCCTAAGAGCTGGGCTCCCTTCACTGTAATGCAAGAGCGCACCGAGTTGCTTCGTTCCGGCCGCGCTTCCGAGCTCAAGGCCCTCGAAGAGAGAGCTTTGGCCCACAACGCTACCCACAAAGATTGGGAATGCACTGAAGAGATGATGAAACTTACCCGCAACGGTAAGGCTCTCTATTGCCACTGCTTGCCCGCCGACATCAGCGGCGTCAGCTGCAAAGAAGGCGAATGCGCCGCTTCCGTATTTGAGCGCTACCGCTTAGATACCTATGCCGAAGCTGCCCACAAGCCTTTCGTAATTGCCGCTATGATCTTGCTCACCCGCTTCCAGAACCCCGTCAACACTCTCGTTCAGCTCCTCGAGCGCGACAGAGAGCGTCGCATCGTACGCTAGTTCTTTAAGCTTAGTCGCTTGACAATTTAGGCTAAAGCCTCTCGCTGAATAGTTCCTCTTAGGAAAAGAAGCGAGAGGCTTTTTTTAGATAAGTGAGTTCGCGCTTATATGTGGCGCAACTAAAAAATAAAGCAGCTTGCTTTTAATGGTTGAAAGCAAACTGCTTTTTTCTATACTGACTAGAAACTAAAAAATAATTTCTTATTTCTCTTTGTCAGTTTTGGAAGGATCGGCTACGCCGTAAGTAGAGGTATCGATAAGACAAAATACTTTAATTAAGCCGCGCTTGGCAGTAATCAGGAAGTGCTTATCATTTTTGACACTATTTAAGGCATCTTTTAGATCCTTGGCATTGTGAATGGGCTTGTCGTTTATTTTAGTAATGACGTCGCCCACTGAGAGACTAGCGTTGGCCGCTGCAGAACCTTTTTCTACCTTGGAAACGAGCATACCGTCACGGTCTAAAAGGCGATATTCCAATTCGGAAGCTACAGTAATTTCGTTGGCAATAAAACCATAACTGGTTTCGATATCGTTGGTAGTTACGTTGGGCTGTACGCCTAAAATTGCCGCAGTTTCATGCTTTTTGCCATTGCGGATATATTCAATGGGCACCTTGGCATTGGGCAATAATTGAGCGACTTCTAATTTGACACGATTTAAAGCTTCATCACTGTCAGCATTGACCGTTTTGCCATTGAGCTTGGTAATAACATCACCGCTGCGTAAGCCGGCTTTATAGGCAGGGCTGTCTTTAGTTGTGTCGCTAACTAAGAGACCGTGCAAGTCTGGTTGTTTAGTGAAGGCTGCATATTCTTCGGTAAAGGGTTGCATAAATATGCCCAACCAGCCGCGTTGAATATGGCCCTCTACCTCGAGGCGGCTATCAACGTCTTTAACTATATTGGAAGGAATAGTAAAGCCTTGGCCGCGACCTACGCCGATCGAGTTGATGCCGATGACTTCTCCATTCATATTGACCAAAGGACCACCGGAGTTACCGGGATCGATTAAAGCGTCAATTTGGATAAAGTCGTTAATAAGAGGTACGCCGTTGTCGGCTCCAGGAATAAAACGTCCTTTTCCGCTGACGATACCGAAAGAAACGGTACGGTCAAAACCGTAAGGGTTACCTACAGCAATAATCCATTCTCCGACTTGTACTTTATCGGAGTCTGCTAACTGGGCGTAAGGTAAAGCGCGGTTAGGTTTAATTTTCAAGAAAGCCAAGTCGGTTTGCTGGTCGTCACGGATGATTTCGGCAGTATATTTACTTTTATCATCTAGGATAACCGTGATTAGCTGAGCCTTATCGATAACGTGATAATTGGTTACGATTTTACCATCGGGAGATAAAATCAAACCGCTTCCGGTAGCTTTACGCCTCTGATTGCCGACTTTGGAGAGCACTTCGATATGTACTACGGTGCTCTTGATGTGATCGGAAATTTTTATAATATGCTCTTGCATGCTATTAAAAAGAGCATGGCCTTTGCTTATAGGCTGAGTAGGCTCCTCGGCCCAAGCGGCGCTGGGAACAGCCAAACAAGCGGCAGAAGCTAAGGTGATAACTAAAGTTTTAAAAGAAAAAGGGAAGTTCTTCATAGCCGCTCTTTTTTCGTAACTAGAAGCAGCAGCCCTGCCCCAAAAAAAAGGGAAAGGGCGCCTTCATTCTATAGAGGATGTTCCTTCTTCCAGCGCATTTCCAACCATTCGGTTATGCTTGGCTGTACGGTTTTGGCTATAGCCGCTTTGAGATCTAATCCTTGCTTGAGAAATTCGGCAATTTTATATTTCCAAGAAGGCCAGTGGCGCTCTAAATCGCGTGACATCAATTCTTGTAAGGTAAGCATTTGCTTATCAAGATTTAATGAATAGAAGCAAGACTCAGGACGATTTACAAAAGGCTCGCCTCCCCAAGCGTCTGGAGCCATAGCTTTAAGCCAAGCATTCATGCCCATACTATTCATTTGTTGTTGCCGCCATTTCAGCAATTCTTGATAGAAATTGTTTTCAAAAATCAAAGCTTCAACCGGATCGGCGAATACTTTTAAGCAAGCTCTTATTGAGGTTAAGTCCATCCACTTATTGCTAGTGAGGCGCAACTCTTTGTCGTAAGAATTTGGATCTTCACGCTCTTGCAATACGCCAAATTTAAAAGCGGAAGCTAGCAAAAGAACGACGTTAAAATGAGTACGTTTATCGACTTTAAACAAAGATTTTAGTTTGACATCTTTGCGAGCTTGCATAGCTCGGTTTCCTCTAACCAGTGACTCCAAGTAAGCATCTTTGTATTCCGATATTTCCAAATCGGCTAAAGCAAAGCCACTTGTTAACTCTACAAAATCTAAGGTTTCGGAAGTTGGTTCGTCGATAATCGATCCAGGTACAGAAAAATGCGCTTTTTGGAGAGCTTGAGTTAGACACTCTGCCTGTTGGCGACTTTGCATATTAGATTCGAGAGCTTCGTTAAGCTCGTTGGCACAAGTATCGAAACTAACCAGAACTTGTCTTTGTGCTGAATTGTTGGGCAAGTTGAACGGCGCCGCATAAACGAACTGTGAAGCAATAGCATTGCCAATAGCGTTTAACTTTTTGCCTAATTTCTCCTCAGGATAGCTCTTTAAAAACTCGTCTACAGTTTTGGGATCGTGCATAGGATAGAGCTTGGCCACTACATCTCTAAGAGCAGAAAGCCAATCTGGCAAAGAATAACGTGTTGGCAAGTCGAGCAAATTAAAGTCTGTAAGTTGATCTAGAGCCTTAACAAATAACATTAAATCTGGAGGAGAAGCGTGAGAAGCAATGTAACTGACCGCTTCTTGAGAGGAAATTAAAGGCTCGTCGGCATCTTCTAAAATTTGTTTGTACAAATGGCGATTGGAACTTTTAAGATCCGAAATAGAATCGTCTAAAAAATGACGCAATTTATGCAAACGTTTAGTTGTATTTTCGCAAACGTTGATCATATTGAAGAAAGCATTCACTTCTTCGCGTCCTACGTAGCTGACAAATACGTTCTCGTAATATTCGGTAATAACTTTGCCCGCTTCTTCCAAAGGCGTAAAATCAACTTTTCGCATCATTCTCTGCCAGAGAGAAGGTTTGAAGGTGGCCAAACTTGCGATAGCTTTGTTCTTTTGCTCTTCAAGACGGATCATCTCCGATTTGGCATTGTTGGTACGTTCGTGCAAAGCGCTCAAGCTAAAAGAAAGCTGTTTATTCACTTCGTCGATCATACTTTGCATGGCGATACCGTTATGCTGTCTATTTACCGTATCGCTGATTACATTATCTATACCAATGACAAAATCATCGCTTATATCTTTAGTCGTTTGGGCCAGAGCTGCAAAAAAGCCTGGCTGGGTTTCGCATTTGTCGGCTAATTTTTGTAACTCGGAATCGAAAGTTTGGCAATAAGTTACTAGTTCTGCTCCATAAAGCGGCTTTTGGTATACTTCGTCCAACTTTTGTTTGATAAAGGAAGCGGCGTCGTAAAGGCCGTTTTCCAACTGTCGCCAACATTTAGTATAGCGTCGGTGGACTTCCAAGGAGTCTAGGTTGCGGGTTTTTATAAAATCTTTGCCCATTTCCAGGCCGCGTACGTTGTCTTGCTCTAAGTCTTTTTCGAAGAAAAGATTATAAAGCTCGGCCACAACCGCTTGACTGGACAAGTTTCGAGCTACGCTCAAGATCTTTTGTGTCGGGCGGGCTACTTGGTAAGAATGCAAGTCTGCATAGTTGCAATTGTCGGTTTCGTTACTGGCATCGGTTGAGTTTATTGCCAAAAATGAGGGCTCGTTTTGAGGCTGAATGGCCACCAAGCTTTGAGCTAAACGGCTATATAAAGGGGTCGATTCGAAATACCAGTAAGTCAAGCGCACCAAGGTATGACTGAGCGTTTGGCTTTCCAACTCATCGTTAAATTTCTCTAAGCTATTGAAAAGCACAATATCGTAAACCGGAGTGAAAGATTCTTTAAGATCCACTCTGCCATTTGTCTTTTGGGTGGTTTCGCTTTCGTTTTGGGCTTCTTCGCTTTCTTTGTGCTCTTTACCCAAGCCTGGATTTACGTTTCTGACGTTTTCGGCTAAATAAATATCCAACTTAGCCAAAATTTCGGCAGTGCTCTCGTCACGTTTATTGGCTTTGCTTTCATCTTCGGGAATTTCCCAAAGGTCGACTTCGTCGAGATCGCAGGCAAATTTATGTAAAGTTGATTCATCCATCCAATGGTTGAGCTCGATTAAACCGGCGTAGATATTGGCGGCTGTAGTTTCTGATTCTGGCAATTGCTTAGAGTAGGGGAAGAGGGCGATAATTTTGTGCTTAATTGACAAACTTTCCAATTGAGCTCTAAGCAAATAAGCTAAGTCTATGTGAGCTGAACTGGTGCCGCCTCCGAGAGAAGAGCAAACAACTACTTGTATTTCGCTTTCATCTTGACTCTGAGCTGTCAGTTCTTTTACTTGCTCTTTGAAAGCTTCGGCAATTTGTACAATATTGATGATTAAAGCTAAGCGTCCTAAAGCTTTAGAACCGAACAAGCCGCTGCCTGGCTCCAAAGTCATGGGAAAATTGGGTAACCAGCTATCCAAAACTTTAGATTGTGAGCGCAATTGGATTGCTCTGGTGCCTTTAAGTGTGTCTAAATAAATGCTTTTTATTAGCGGAGATGGAGAAAAAGACTCAACAGAAGCACGGGCTGTGTCGAGTAAAAGGCCTCTGACTGACGTAGAATAGGCTTCAGCTACGGTGGTTACGGCTTTATGTACTGCCTGACAGCCGATATTGCCTAAACCTACAAACAAAAACTTAGTCTGATCTTTAGTCACGTCTTTTTTCCCTCTCAGTAAGCTCTTTCCGCTATTTATTTTTTATATTAGTCGCCTGATTAAGCGTTTCTGTTGTTTCTAGTATGGTTTTATTGAAGCAACTTGGCCAGCCGCTCTCCAAAAAGGCGACAAGCGTTGGCTGCGGTTTGCTGGGCCGTTTCTTCGACGCTTTGACCGCGCAATTGGGCAATATGGGGCAATGTATATCCTTTTAGCCAAGCTGGCTCACAAATGCGTCCACGCTTGGGAACGGGAGCCAAATAGGGCCCGTCTGTTTCGATAAGTAGCCTGTCTGACGGACATTTTGCGGCAATTTCGGCCACATCTTTTAATTTGGGAAAAGTGACCATGCCAGTAATACCTATATAAAATCCCAGAGCTAAATATTTTTGAGCAGTTTCCCAATTTGAGCTGCAGCAGTGGATCACTCCGCCCTTATGGGGGACTCCGAATTTTTGCAAAAATTGCAACATATCTGTATCGGCTTCGCGAATATGTAAAATTACAGGCAAATCGGCTTTCTGGGCCAACTTAAAATTTTTTTCCAAACACTTTAATTGTTGCTCTGGTGAGGAAAAATTATAATGATAGTCTAAACCAATTTCACCTATGGCCACGGCGTAAGGAAAGAGCTTTTCTACGCCTTTTAAGGCCTCGTCACTTAAGCTATCTGCTTCATGAGGATGAATACCTACGGCTGGTAAAATCGAACTTTCTTCTTGGCTTAGGGCCACAGCGCTTTGTGAAGTAGGCAAGTCGGTGCCGGGCACTATGAAAGCGCTCACCCCTAATTGCTTGGCTTCAGCGATAAGCTGCGAGCGATTAGTTTGATATTCTTCGCTATTGAGATGAATGTGAGTATCAGCAATATTCATTTTCTAAAAAAGAAGGCGGCACGCCTAAAAAGAAATGGCGACCGTAAAAAAAGCTTAAAATAGAATGCCGGTTCACTAAAGAACTGGCAAAATAACCGAAGGAAATTTCTATGTATCAGCTTCTCTCACCTTGCTAAGCGTTAAGGTGCTTCCTCAACTTTGGCAGGCTAAGCGAAGAATGAAGAGAAACAAGGCGCCCTGCCTATGAAAACGGGGTGGATTTTGTCCTACTATGTGTAGGGAAGAATGGACGCCAAAGTGGGAGAATTTGGCATGATCGTTGGCTATGCACAATAAATTACGGAGTTTTACTTTTATAATTGCTTGTTTGATGTGCTTGTGCTTAAGTGGACAAGCTTGGGCCGACCCTTCAGAAGAAGAGGACGGAGTGGCCCCTGTTCTTATTAAAATTCCTGATGATCCTTTAAACAGCGGCGGAGCTTCAGTTGACAGCAGTTCTTCAACTAAGGTGAAACCTTCTCAAGCTGCTCCTGCACCCAAAGTGAAGTCGTCTTCCAAGACCTCTTCGGTTAAGGCTTCTACTAAGAGCCGCAATCGCTCTAGAAGCACAAAGAAAATTAACAGCTCTAAAGGATTCCCTTGGGGACGTCACTACACCAGGAAAACTACTAGTAGTAAAAAGACGCACACCCAGCCTTCGGTCCCTGCGCCTGCTGCAGCTCCTTCTTATAATAAAAATAAAGCTTCTTCAGGTTCAACTTCGACAAATGTAAAGGCCTCTGACTCCAAAGCTGTCGATTCTAAAAAAAATACTGGCAATACGACGACAGTAAACACGACTAGACGCGGACGGGCCAGCAACCCTAAGCAAGCTTCTGCCGATTTGCCTGCACAAATTGTTGTCGGTTCGCCTAAAAATATCAACGTAACGGCTAAAGGTAGAAATTATACCCTGACTGTACGTACTACTGGTATTGAAGATGAGTATTTTGTGCCCATTGAAGCGCCGGGTATAAAATCGATCGCTTCCGCTTTTGGAGCTTCATCTTGGAATTGGAATCAAAGAGCCAAAACGCTTAGTGTTACTCGCAATGGCAAGACCAATACTCTAAAAATTGACCAAATGCAAATGGCTGATTCTTTGGGCGGTCGTACGCTAGATGTAGGCATTAGAGAAATATCCGGCACTTATTTTTGCCCTATTTCTATTTTGGAAGACTTCTTGGATGTACGTGTTACTATAGATAATGCCAAAGGCAAAGGTTGGGTCGATCCGTTGATTACTTCTGTACGTTTGGATGGAAGTGGATCTGATTTAACGTTAAATGTAGTTGCCAGTGCTCCGGTAACTTTTTCGACTTTTAAACTTTCCAAGCCGGATCGTTATGTTATAGACGTAGCTGGTGGCGTTTTAGATACTACCAGTTTGAGAGTAAATCATCCGGAAATAGGTGACATTCGCCTCGGACAATTCTCTTTGGGACCGGCGGTATCGCGTATAGTTGTGCCGACTACTCCAAAGCTTAGAATCTCTCCTCCGGCTGCTCGCACTGGCACAAACTTCAAGTTTGCGCTCAGCTTACCTCAGTCAGCCGTTTCACAATATAAAGATGAAAAAGTAGTCAGTTGTGACATCGGCCGCTTCAGCGCCGCCAGCTCTGCCAGCAGCAATGTTACCGTCGCTTTCAGTGGCCCAGTGGCTTACGAATGGCGCCGCTTAACTGAAGGTAAAAATCGCTTTGTTATCGATTTCAAGCACGTTATTTTCCCTGATAATAAGGTCGCTAAAAAAATTGATGGCAAACTTGTGGAGCAAGTTCGCATTTCTCAATATGCCGCTAAGCCAGTACCTATTACTCGTGTAGTTCTCGACTTAAACGATGCTGTTAGCGTCAAAGTTAGTTCTGGTACTGCCCCCAATAGTATTTGCTTGGCTATTTCTGAAGACAAGATCGATACTAATATGGCCGTCTTGAGCGGATCTGGCGCTTTGAGCGGCACTTCCTCATATACAGCCATTGGTGGAGGAGGCAAAACTATTTGTATCGACGCTGGCCATGGTGGTTCTGACTCCGGGTGTGTAAGCAACGCTTACGGCTATATGGAAAAAGATGTTACTTTGGATATTTGCTTGAAAATGGCTGACAATTTGCGCCGTCGTGGCTGGAATGTCGTTATGACCAGAGAAACAGACCGTGATGTTACTTGGGCCGGCTCTTCCAATACTCAAGAACTTGGCGCTCGTGTCGATGTCGGAGCCAATGCCAACGCTGATATTTTTGTTAGCGTCCATTGTAATGCTGCCGCTTCAAGTGCAGCCGAAGGTACTTCTTTGCATGTCTATAAGCGCTCTGATCGCGCTTTGGCTGAGTGTATTTATCCCCACTTGTTGCGAGCCAGCGGTCGCTACGATCGTGGTATTCAGCAAGATCGTTTCTTCGTATTAGTTCACTCGCAAATGCCGGCCGTGTTGGTCGAAACGGCTTTCCTTAGCAATACAACCGAGGCTAAGTTGCTCGGCGATCCCAACTATCGTCAGTCGATAGCTGATGGATTAGCTGATGGTGTTTGCATTTACGCTTCAAAATACCTTAACAAGTAGTCTACTTGGCCTACCTTATTTTGTAATATCGACTGCCGCGAGTGGCGGTTGGAGTTTGGGGTAGGCGTCGACCATACAACTGGGGCAGAGCTTCACAATTTCGAAGCTACTGCCCCTTTTTGTTTGCTTGATAGGGCAGGAGCTTATCTGTAGTTGCTGAATGGCGTCCTTTATGAACAGTTCGGAACGCATTCAAGCCGCTTTGGCGGGGGCAGAGGTCGATAGACCTCCTTTTTCTTTTTGGTACAATTTTGGTTTGCAGCATATGTCCGGTGACGCAGTCGCCGATGTGCATATCGCTTTTGCCAGACGCTTTGAACTCGATTATCTTCGAGTAATGAATGGATATCCTTATCCTTTGACCAACTTGCGCAGCTTTGACAAAGCTAGCGATTTCTTACAGATTCCTTACATTGTAGCCGAAGAGGGATACTGGGGAGATCAGCTGAGAGCTTTGGATAAAATTGTGCGCTCTTTGAAGAGCGACGACGTTTGGGTTGTCGATTCTGTGGACAGCCCCTGGACAGTTTTGTGCAAATTGTCCAGCCCTGACATGGTACTGACTACGGCTAGACGCCGTCCGGAAATAGTTAAGGCCGCTTTAGATATTATTTCCGCCTCTCAGGTAAAATATGTCCAAAAAGCCATGGAACTTGGCATTAAAGGTATTTTCTTTACCTTAACCGAGGCTGCTTACGATGTGCTCGATCCTCTGAGCCACGAAGAGCTTTGCCAACCTTTCAACAATAGAGTTTTGGAAGCTGCCGCGTCTGCTCCGTTTAATATTTTACGTATTGACAGCAAGCGTCTTTACTTCGATACGCTTGAATCTTACAAAACTCAAGTAGTCAGCTGGCCTCATTTCGCTGCCAAGCAATCTTTGCGTAATGGCATAGCCGAATGGAAACGCTCTGTTTTGGGAGGCATCAACCATGAGACTATAGCCTACGAGAGTCCCAATAAGATTAATGCCTACTTTGAGAAGTATGCTGAAGAATTCTTCCAGCCAAACGTGCTGGTCGGCCCTAGCGGTGTCTTGCCTACCGATATTTCTACCTATGTTTTAGACGGTATCGGTGATGCTATTAGAAGATTGCCTAGCATGGGACGTATGTTGCGTAAAGCCGCTTCTAGAGAGCGTGCTGTCGCTCGTCCTGCCAGTATGGAAAGCCACTATGCAGACTATGCTAAGGAAGAATTGCGTAACTATACTCGCCGTGAAAAGCCGGTTGTTCCTGAGTTCGAAAGTGAAGCTGCCGCCAACGATATTGAAACTGCCGCTGTTGCAGAGGCTCAGCCTCAGATTGTCGCTGCTCCCACAGCTGCTGTCTCTTTGGAAGAGCAAGATTTCTCCGCTACTGAAGCTGCTCCTAAGGCCAAGCATGTACGCATTGTTGAGCATCCTGCTGAAGAAAAGGCTGAGCCTGTTGCCGAAGCTGCTTCCGAAACTAGACGCGCTCCTCGTTGGGCTGCTCGTTTAGTCCGCCGTGATTACGAACGCGATGACCGCGACCAAGAGGAACGTGCTCCTCGCGAATTTGCTAAGGACGATCCTCGCCGTTTCGATATGGCCTATCGTCAAAATGATAGAGGCTACGGACGTCGCGAAGGTGATGAACGTATATCTGAGCGTTATCCTCGTCGCGGTGACCACAAATTTGAGCGCGGTGGACGTGGTGACAAGCGCAACGATCGCTATGCTGGTCGTGAAGGCCGTCGCGATGATCGTTTCGGCGGTCGCAGTGACAAGCGCAGTGAGCGTTTCTCTTCTGGTCGTTCCGGTTACGGTGAGCGCCGCTCTGGTGAGAAAAGCTTTAGCCGTGGCGATAAGCGCAGCGACCGCTTCTCTTCCTCTCGCGACGGCCGTCGTGTCGAGCGTTTCGGCAGCCGCAATGGTAGAAGTGAGCGCGGCAGTAGTGAACGTTCCGTCGGCCGCTCTTATGACAGAAAAAATGATGGCGGTATCAAGCGCATTCGCGTGCCCCGTGATCGCCGCTCCTAAATTTTTTCAAAATAAATGATAGAAGGTCGGCTCAGCTTTCAAGCTTGGCCGACTTTCTATTTTTTTGAGTGTTTGGCGTCGGCCGATGGTGGAAGCATTTGGGCAGCAATTTCCAAGTAAGATGACGGCAGGCAACGCAAGGAGCAGGCTACTAACCAAGTATAAAGCGGAATATGGAAGATTTGAGCCGGTAGGGAAGCCCAACTTATATAGCGCCAAGTGGTAAACCAATTGGGAGTTGGTTGGAATAGTATGTGCTGGAAGAGCGGAACCAAAAAGAACTTGGTTAGCAATTGACTTGCAGCAATAACCCCAAAGAGGCGCCACCAAGAGCGCGGCTGCCTACCCAATAATTTCGCTGGCAAATAGCCAGTTAAGCCTTGGGTAAGAGTGAAGCCGGGAAAATAAGGGCCGCTAGGAAAAATAACCCAGCCCAAGATGTCGCTAATGGCGCCTACCCAAAAACCGGCTTTGGGTCCCAAAAAGAAACCGGATAAGATAATGGGAAAAGCGACAAACCTAAAGAAGCCGTGCATAATCGGCGGGGCGGGCAGGGCTCTTAAGGCTAAGGTTATGGCTATAAAAGCAGCCATATAAGTAATTGTTGAAGTTTTATAAGCAGACAAAGAATTTATGACATTTTAATTCCCGATGGGAAACAAATTTTTTTATTATATCTTAATTAGAAGTAAGGGGAAACAGCTTTGTGACTTGTAAATAAAAGCTCACGTAGTTACCGAATAAATATTGTGCAAATTAGAGCATAAACAAATAAGCTGAGAGCGTATAGCATGAATTCTTTCTACTCAAAAAGATGGCTTCTGCTTTGTGTGGCCATAGCTGGAACCGCCTTGAGCCTTACTCAAGCCGGTAGCTGTTCGCCTGAAGCAGAAAGTGTACCTGCCCGAAGTGTTAGCGCTTCTTCGGGGACGACGAGCGGTGCAATAACTTTTGAAGCTGACAAAGCTGGAAAAAGTGTTCGCGAGCAATATAAGTCCGTAATGCAGGTCGATCAAAAAAAATTGGAACGGCTGAGAAAAGAAGCTTATATTCCTGAAGACGCAGCTCCGCTGACTTTATTTCAAGCTGAAGAGTATGCTTTGAAATATAGTCCTACTTTGCAATCGAGCAAATATGCAGCCATGGTTTCCCACGAACAATTGGGCCAATGGCTTAGCAATATTTACCCTTCTATTTCTTTTTCGGCCGGTTTTACTCATAGTGGTATGTTTGTCAGCCAAAATGAAAGCACTATGACTGATCCCACTACTGGCCAGACTATTAAAGTGGCTTCCGGAGGTAACAGCCGTTCCAGCAGTCGAGTCAATGCCGGCATTACGGCCAGTCAAACTCTTATAGATTTGAGCCGTCGTCCGCGCCTGCGCCGTGCCGAATTGGCCGAAGCTTCAGCGTTAGCCGATTTAGAAAGTCAACGCCAGCAAGTATTACTCGATGTACGCAAGGCTTGGTTCGCTTGTTATATCGACCAAACTTTGCTGATGATTGCCTTAGACAATGCGCAAAATCGTGAAATTCGTTTAAACGAAGCTCGCCAGCACTATGAAACTGGCACTAAAGCCAAAGCTGACGTAGTGTCTGCCGAAGCCGATTTAGCTTCAGCTCAACACGAAGTAGTGAAGGCTAAAACCCAACTTATGATAGATTGGGTTGCGCTCAATGTGAGTATGGGGCGCTCTGAGGACGCTCCCTATCAATTGACTTTGGATCCTTATTGGGAACACTTAGGAGAACTCGATTCTGACAAGTTATTAAAAACAGCTTTGGCCAACCGTTCTGAGTTGCTCAATTGTCAAATCGCGTTGCGTTCTGCCTTAAACGAATTGGACGTAATTCGTACCGATGGTTATCCTACTTTACGGGCTAGCGCCAACGTGGGAGGCAGCGGCTCTCTTTCACCTTTTGAAGGCAACTGGAGCGTAGGATTGAGCCTTAATTGGTCTTTATTCGATGGATATTTGCGCAAATATGAAGAGAGTGCCCAGAAGATAAAAGCTAGAGCCTTGGCTGAAGATTTTCAGAATCAGCGCTTAAAAATTTTCCAAGAAGTAAAAAGCGCTGAAGTGTCTTTGCGTCAGTCTGAAGCTTCTATCGCCTCAGCTGAAGCTGCTATGGCTTCGGCTCAAGAAAAGTATCGCTTAGCTGCTGCCCGTTATAAAGTCGGCGTAGGCACCAGCGTAGAAGTTTCCGATGCTGAAGTTAGCTTATCCCAGGCTCAAGTCAATTATGCTTCTGCTTTAAACGATTTGCGCATTGCCAAAGCCGTAATGATAAAAGCTTTGGGCGTAGACGATATGGATAATTTGCCTGAGCTTAAAGAAGAAATAAGTTTAGATTCCGTTCCGGAGCTTCCGCAAATATTTGATAGCGGTGCTTCGGCAGAAAAAATAAAAGCTGAATTCCCAAGCCTTAGAGAGGAAAAATAATGAAGCGGATTCTGATAATTTTAATCATTGTCGCCATTGCTGTGGGCGGGGGATTCCTGTTCATGCGTTCGCGCAGTGCTAACGATAAACAAGTTTTCAGAACTAAGCCTGTAAGCAAAGGCACCATTCAGTCGGTGGTGACGGCTACTGGCGAACTTACGGCCGTAACCGCTGTCGATGTTGGTTCTGAAGTTTCAGGCGTAATCGATAAAATTTATGTCGAGCACAACTCAAAAGTAAAAAAAGGCCAAATCTTGGCTCAAATTAACCCTGAAACTTTGCAAGCGCAAGTTGACAAAGCTGAAGCCAGCTTGGCTCGTTATCGCTCTTCTTACGATAATGCCGTCTCTAAAGCCGACAATTCCAAAGCTTCTGTCAAAAAAGCTGAGGCTTCTTTACTTTCCCAGCAAGCTCAAGCTAAAAAGAGCCAAGCGGCCGTGGAAAATGCTCGAGCTAATGTCTCCAATTCTCAAGCCAATTTCCACACTGCCAAAGCCAATTTGGCTAAGAGTGAAGCCGAATATGCCAATGCCAAAGCCAATTACGAGCGTTGGAATAAGCTTTTTGTTCAAGATTTAGTCTCACGCAGCGAGCGCGACGATGCTTACACTTCTATGCTGACTAGTAAAGCCTCGGTTGAAGCTTCCAAAGCTGGCTTAGACGCGGCCAACGCCTCTCTCAAGAGTGCTCAAATTGATTTGCAATCGGCCCTGATTAGTTACGAAGGTGCCCAGGCCGATGTAGAAGCAGCTCGCATTCAGGTGGAGGCGGCTCGCGATGATGCTGCCGCTTCTGAAGCTTCAGTAACAGGTGCTGCTGCTGACGTCAAACAAGCTGAAGCCAGCTTAAATTCAGCTAAAGTAGATTTAAGCAAGACTAGCATCACTTCGCCTATTGACGGCATTGTGCTTAGCATTGAAGTTTCCGAAGGTCAAACGGTAGCTTCTCAATATCAAACTCCTGAATTATTTAAGTTGGCCCAAAACTTAGACTCTATGCAAGTTGAAGCTACTGTGGATGAAGCCGATATCGGTCAAATTCACGTTGGTGATAAAGCTAGTTTTACTGTCGATGCTTGGCCCGACAAGATCTTCCAAGGCAAAGTTCAAGAAGTGCGTAAGGCCGCTGAAACGACCAATAATGTAGTAACTTTCCCAGTTATTATTGCCACTAACAACCCTGATATGTGCCTTATTCCAGGTATGACTGCTACAGTTAATATCCAAACTTTAAAACATAGCGATATTCTTCTGGTGCCTAGTGCCGCTTTGCGCTTTAAACCCAGCGAGGCTGTGAACATTTCTGGCACAGACAATAAAGCTGCCGAGGAAGTAGCTAGTACTTCTACTAGTGGCGATATTGTTGAAAAGAAAGCTATTCGCGTCCTTTACATAGAGGATAAAGACGATCCCACCGGATTGGTACGTATAGAAGTAACGACAGGATTAACTGACGGTACCAATACGGAAGTAGAGTCCCCTGATTTGAAGGAAGGAGATTTGGTCGTAGTGGGCAGCACCGACAAGAGCTTGGTAAAATCAAGCAACCGTAATAAGAAACGTGGCGGCCCTCCCTTCTAAGCGATAAAAGATTATGAGTTGGTTTATGATTATGCGCATTGCAGGCTTAGCTCTGTTGCGCAATAAGATGCGTTCCTTCCTGACAATGTTGGGCATTATTATCGGCGTTTCTACCGTTATTACTATGGTAGCGCTTGGTACTGGTACGCAAAATTCCATTCAGTCCAGCATTGCCAATTTGGGAACCAATACTATTACAGTTTCTGCCTGGTCTGTACGCCAAGGAGGTGCCCGCAGCGGCGCTTACGGAAGTTCGCGCCTTACTGTTCAAGATAGCGAAGCTATTCACGAAGCTGTGCCCGATTTGGCCCAGGTCAGCCCTATTACCCAAAATACTGCCCAGGTAATTTTTCAGGAGCAAAACTGGTCGACTACGGTAGTGGGCTGTGCCGAAGGCTACCAAGCTATAAAAAGTTGGAATTTAACCAGAGGCCGTTTCATTACTGATGAAGATGTGCGCGGTCGCGTAAAGGTGTGTGTCTTGGGCGCTACCGTAGCTGACGAATTATTCGCTAGTGCCAACCCTATAGGTCAGAGCGTGCGTATTAACAAAACGCCTGTTTTAGTTGTGGGTGTATTGGAAGCTAAAGGTGATGGAGGCTTTGGCCCCAGTCAAGACGATACGGTTTTGGTGCCCTATACTACAGCTATGTATCGTCTGTTCAGCTTGCGTTATTTGCGCAATATCCAATGCTCGGCCAAAAGCGAAGATGTAGTTGATAGTTGTGTCGACGACATTACCGCTTTATTGCGTGCTCGTCACCGTTTACAAGACAGTGATGAAGATGATTTTAGGGTAAATACTCAAGCAGAATTAGCCAGTATGATGGCCGAATCTACTCAGACGTTTACTCTTTTCCTGGGCGGTATTGCCTCAGTTTCATTGCTTGTAGGTGGTATCGGCATTATGAATATTATGTTGGTATCCGTTACTGAGCGAATACGTGAAATCGGTATTCGTATGGCCTTGGGAGCTAAAGGAAGCGACATTTTGCGTCAATTCTTGGTTGAGTCGCTAATGTTGAGTTTAGTAGGTGGTGTGATAGGCGTAATTTTAGCTTTTATCTTAACTACTTTAGCTTCGAAGTTTATGTCTATGAGTATGCAAATTTCGCCTGCAGCTATTGTAATGGCTGTGGTCTTCTCGGCTACAGTAGGTGTTTTCTTCGGACTTTATCCTGCCGTACAAGCTTCTAAGCTCGATCCTATTCAGGCCCTACGCCATGAATAGTGGTAAAAAATAGTTTGTGAAGCTATAAATAAAAGAGCTCTACTCGAATAATTCGGGCAGAGCTCTTTTATTTATGTTGGATCTTTTATTCTACTTCCAAACGGATTTTCATAGAATTAGTGCGTTTGTGGCCGCTAGTTTGAGCGAAATGCAACTCGCCTGAACCTCTGGCGTTGCTGCTGGAAGAATCGAAATAAAAGACTTTGCATCCGTTTTCCGGATCGTCGTCAGAGGGCTGCTGGAATTTCTCAACGCCGGCTAAGGGAAAATGCTTGCTGGTGCGAGTGAGTTCAGTTTCGATAGAAGTTTCTCCGCCAGTTGGAAATTCGATTCCGAACAGGCCGGTATCATAGTCTATCTCTAAGATTCCAGGTCGTGCAGGGTAAATGCGTCCTTTTTTCTTCAGCTCTTTGTAAAGGGGTGAAGGAGGACGGTGTAGAGTAGGGACGGATAGGGGGGTGGCCGACAAGTTATGCCTCCGGCATATATTATTAACCGATTTAGTCAGTTTAACTATAAAGCCAAACTATATAGAATCGGCTGAAGTTTTTGAGTAATTCTTTGAAGGAAGTACTCAAGTAGTTTGGTTTTGAGGAGTGCGTTTAGTTTGTTTGGCCCACCAGCGCTCGCGCTCGATATTAGCTTCAGAGCCTGACTCATGCAAGCCTATATCGACAGCTAGCTCACCTTTGCCGCAATAGCTTCCTATTTTCCTATCAACGTTAAGAGGATCGCAAGCCGTAATATAGCCTATAAGTAAGGGAGCGTTGGGAAGTTGGCGTAAATTCCACCCCAACTTCAGACGGATAAACAAACTAAAAAAGTCGGGCAGTAGTTTCAACGCTTTGAAACTCAGCAAGGAGAAACATAAGCGCAGGAACCACAGGATCTTATCTAGAGATGTCTTCGCTTGAGGGAGCATATCCAACACAGGCTCAACTTTTTGCCAATTTACAAAATCGGAAATTGGTAAAAATTGCTTGTTGTGCCTGATTAAAAGGTTATGTTGTACGTATAGACATTTACGTACGCCCAAGAAAGACAGCAAAGCAAAGTAAAGCTTCTGGAAATAGAAACACTCTTGTCTGGGACATAGGCCTCCGCTTTGTTCATATACTAAGTCTATGACTTGATCGGGCATAAGCAAAGAATCGCTTTGGCGGAAATAGCCCAGAGCACGAGTTCCTAAGAACATTACTTCGCGTATAAAGGTGTGATTTTTGGCATAGTCGAGCACTTTACCAATTTCATGCTCGTTGCATTGGGGCATTACTACCATGACCAAACTGGTCGCTATGCCAAGTTCTTCCAAATTTTTCAAAATCTTCAGCTTAATATGGGTAAGACGGGCACCTCTTATGCGCATATAGGCTTCGTCATCGAAACCATCAAACTGAAGAAAAACTTCGTCTAAGCCGGCTTCTTTCAAAGATTTTGCGTAGCCGGGATCGGCCAACTTAAGGCCATTAGTGTGCAAAGAAGCAATATGGCCATGTTTGCGAATTTCTTGCAAAAATTGAGGCAAATCTGGACAAAGTGTCGGCTCGGCAGATATTAAATCTATTTTTAACTTGCGCCCCTTATGGCGATCCATAAAAGCAACTAATTGTTCCAATTTAAGATCGGGAACGGGCGGAGGAGTTTCTTTGGCATTGGATTCGGCACTAGCTAAGCAAATTGGGCATTGCAAATTGCATTTCTCTGTCATGCGAATAAGGTAATCGCGTTGCTTCAATTCTTTGTTTTGCATTACCGAAAAGAAATAACGATCCAAAGGCGCATAATAATTGGCATGCTCAGAAAGTAAACACTGGAAATGTCCATGCTCAGGACACTCTTTGTAAAGGTATACTTTCCCTTCGGCTTCCACTACTTTGGCAAGCACATCCTTTAAACAAATAGGACATACGGAATAGGTGCTGCGTATTGGTTTCGGCTCAGTGCACATTATGAAAAATCCCAAAAAAGCCAGCTAACTGGTGTATTTCAGAATGCTTTCCAGCCTGTACAAGGAATCCTGCCATTTAACTTTTATAAAATGTTTTTTTGACGATAGAGATCCTCAGCCTTGAAGTTGTGTTATATTAAGGCGTATTGGCTGTGCTTTAAAGGATATTTATGCGGCAAGCGGGGGAAATAAAGCTTGGCACCAGCCCAAGGACAATTTTTTTATGAATTTTCAATCATTTGTTAAAAAATTCAGCGTTTTGTATGTGGTGATTTTCTTACTTATACCAACTCAGGAAGTTGATGCTGAGGGAATTTGGCGTGAGGTAAAGGGAAAAGATCGTAATCATGTTGTTAAAAGTGGCGAAAATCTGTATACCATAGCCAAAAATTATGGATTAGCTATTGAACATTTAGCTTTTGCCAATGGACGTGATCCTAACAATATCAATGTCGCTCCCGGTACATCATTACTTATTCCCGGACGTAGAGTTTTGCCTAGCAATCCTCCGGACAATGGGCTGGTAGTCAATTTGCCAGAGCGTGGTGTCTATCTTTTCCGCAATGGCTCTTTTGAAAAATTTTATCCTATCGCTATTGGTCAGCCTGGCAAGTTTGAAACTCCTACAGGTAGCTATACTATCGAATCGCGCACCAAAGATCCGGCTTGGTTCCCTCCTGCATGGTCTGGCTTAAAAGATGAAGTAGTGCCCGCTGGTCCAGACAATCCTTTAGGCGATCGTTGGATTGGCATAACTGCTCCAGGCATAGGCTTCCACTCTACTACTGCTCCTATGTCTATTGGTCAAGCCGTTTCGCACGGATGTATGAGAATGTACCCCAACTCTGTACATGAGCTTTTTGAAAAAGTGCAAGTTGGTTGGCCTGTACGTATCGATTATGAAGTATCTAAAATAGGGTGTGATTATGGTGAAGATCGCTATTATTTGGTAACATATCCCGATATTTACAAGAAAAATTCACTGACCAAATCGGTAAATAAAACTTTGCAAGATGTCGGCTTGTCTGTGGCTCCCGAAGATTTGAAGTATTTTGCTAAAACTGATGGCGTATGCAAAGAACTTTATGTTAGTGGTGTCAGCGTTTCAGTAGGTGCCCAGCGCTTGCGTGAATGGCCGATTGAGCCTTCTATGGTCGATGGAAGTGTTTGGGGCTCTCCCAAAATTGCTGCGGCTGTCGGCTTAAATGTGGAATGGGACAACGATAAACAAGTTGTTAAAGTAAGTCGCAATAAAGAAATTCTTTATTTCCCTGTCAACGACAACTATGTGCTCGACTTCAACGATGTGCCCGTAGGTTGTAAGGCCTGGGTGGCTGGCTCGGCCCGCAAGGTCGGCTCGGCAACTATTATTCCTTTGCGTCCGATTTTGCAAGCATTTAAAGTGCCCAACCAATGGATTGAGGAAGAACGCGAATTGCGTTTATCCGTATTGCCAAAAGTTAAAGCTAAGCCCAAAACCGCACAAGCTGTCCATAAAAATGGGGCGCCTACCACCACAAAGCCTACTCCTAAGGCAGCGTCTACTCAACCTAAAGCTGCAGTCGAGCCTAAAGCTACCGAGCCTAAGATAGCGCCTACTCAGTCGAAAGCTGCAGTCGAGCCTAAAGCTACCGAAGTAAAAGCTACCGAGCCTAAGATAGCGCCTACTCAGCCTAAAGCTGCAGTCGAGCCTAAAGCTACCGCAGTAAAAGCTACCGAGCCTAAGGCAGCACCTACTCAGCCGAAAGCTGCAGTCGAGCCTAAAGCTACCGAAGTAAAAGTTACCGAGCCTAAGGCAGCGCCTACTCAGCCTAAAGCTGCAGTCGAGCCTAAAGCTACCGAAGTAAAAGTTGCCGAGCCTAAGGTAGCGCCTACTCAGCCTAAAGCTGCAGTCGAGCCTAAAGGTGGAAAATACAGCTCTCCAAGTGTGCCTGCTCCTCCAGCCGTCAAATCTAGTGAGCAGCCAGCTTTAATTGTGCCCAAAGCCGCTCCTTTACCTGAGGAAAAAGATACCGATTTGGAAGACACTCAGGAAAAAGTAAAGTATCGCACTTGGCACAAGGCTCAGCAGCAAAATTTTATGCCTGAGCCGCAAAACGATATCGGTATCGATTAAATTATTCTATCTTTTTGTGGAGTTGAATAAATTTTGTTTTCAAAAAAAAGCTTTTGCCAAATAATTCTAGGCACTTCTTTGCTGTTGTCGGCTTGTACTGGCACAACTTCAGACGGCCCTAATCCTGGTGCTATTGTTCCTGGCCAAGGAGTCAGAGAAGTTGTTCTCTTCGATACCCAAGATAAAGTAGAAAAAAACTTGGGACAGCCTGAAACTGTCACTAAAAATCCTTTCAATCCAGGTAATGTAATTGTTCAGTACCCTTCTAAAGGTTTGGAAATTTCTTATTTGGATGGAACTGTTGGCAGCATTTTACTTTATTCTGCTGGACCTAAAGACGGCGTCACTTGGCAAACTTATCAAGGTTCTACGGCCGAAGGCTTGTGGCCTGAATCTAGCTTAAAAACTGTAAAGTCTAAGCTTGGACAGCCTCTAAAAGAACTGCCTCAAGCGATAGTTTATCCCGGTTTGTGGATTCGTTTAGATTCTAAAGGCCAAATAGAAAGCTTCAGTATAAGCAAAGATGAAGCCAACCAATTAAAAGAACTGGGCGATTAAGTTTAGAGCATAGGCCCACAAAAAAAGGCACAGCTTCTTCTCCATTTGTGAGTAAGAGGCTGTGCCTTGTCGATCTATAAAATAGTTAGATTTCCTTAAGCTTTAGTTAAAGCATCTAAATCATGCTTAGCATAAGCGTTATTGGGATCGAGCTCTAAAGCTTTTTTCAAACTCTCAATAGCTTCTTCTGTTTTGCCCTTTTGAGCCATGACGTTGCCGCGCAAATAGTGAACCATGCTATTATCGTTATCTAAACCGGAAGCTTGGACAAGTTGCTCGAGAGCCAAATCTAAATAGGCTCCTCCTTTTTGGGCATAGAGGTTGGCTAACATAATCCAGCCGTCGATATTCATATAATTTTCGCGTAAGCTTTTTTGAATAAAATCTACAGCAGGGTCTATGAAACCGGCGGTACCATAAATTTCGGCCAACTTGTAAAGCACTTCCGCGTCACGCGGATCAAACTTATAAGCTTCGGTGAATTCTTGAACAGCTTCTTTTATTTCTCCGGCTTCGTAGCAACGCTTGCCACGTTCGCGATGAAGCTCAGCCATGCGATAATGTTCGTTACTCATTGTCATAGCACAATTACCTTCTACTGCAGAGTATTTCTCCAGCTCCTGTTTCTGCCATAATTGGCCAGAAACCTCCACAAAAGCTCAATATCGGTTACTTTCTGCTAGCTACTCCTTGAGTTGTTTTGCCAAAATCAAGCCAGTGATTAGCATCAATCCATTCGATGGTCTTTTGAGCCCAATAAGCATGGACTTTATCATTAGGATGATTTTGTGGTTGTCTGGCAACGCGATATTCTGGCCCGTTGAACCTAAAATTGCCTATATTGACGACACCTTGAAGCTCTGGCGCTCGCTCACCTGGCATTATAGGATCCATATCAAAAATGGCCAGGCGAACTCGGTGGCGTTTGGCAGTAGCTTCCATTTCTTTAATAAGTGCTGCTGTAAGTTTGCGGTATTTCATCTCTTGTTGCTCAGGAGATTGTCTTTGCTCCAGTTTGTAAAGAGCCAAGTAGTAATAGTAACGTATAAAACTATAGGCTGAAGAGCTAAGAGAGGCGAAATTATCTAAAGTATAATAAGGGCGAGTATGTAAACGACCAAAAAGATCAAATTCGGCATAAGGGCCCAGACGATACTTTTGGTTAGGAGCTGGCAATAAATGTAATTTAGCGCTGCGTGGGCCGTGATCTCTAATATAAAAATAGATGACGCCGTCATAATGGCGCTGTTCCAACCAATATTGCATAGTTAGCAAACATTGGTAAGTACCATAACCTTTGACGCCAAAGTTATCAAAACGAGTGCGCGGATAATGCTTATTTAGTAACCAAACTAAAGTTTGCTCGTCGGCTACTCCCATGCCGAAAGTTTGTGAGCAGCCCACGACTAAAACGCGTGAATCATAATCAGTCTTTTCGCTGCTCCAGCTGCGGCGTGAAGTGTCAGCGTTAGTATTTTCCAAGACGTTGGGATCTTCTTTGGAAATGACGCTGCCGCGCACGGAAATATGATCAGTCAATTTTAACCAATCATAAAGCGGATCTGAATCGCAACGGGCTAGGACGCTTTGCGGATAGTAGCCGTGCGCTCGCAAATATACTTCGGCTTGCAAAAAAAGAAACAGAGCAAAAACTATAACTAAGTAAATGACTCTTTTAAAACCGCAGCTGGGGGCCAGGCCGCGCCGCCAATTTATGTCAGAGAAATTAATTTTAAACATATACCTAAAAACTTAAGTTGGCGGCGCGGTTACAAGGCATGCGTCTCAAGGGGCCAGGCCAGCTCTATACCGTGTTCGACCAATTCATTTTGGAATAAACGCCTTTTTTCTGTATTAGCGTGTAATTGGCCGGGCTTGATATGTTCGGCTAAGCAATAAGCGGCACACAGAGCGGCCGATTCACCTACATTCCATTCCACCGGATGGAGGCGATAACAGCCGTTAGTTATGTGAGTAACGGAAAGATTTTTGCCTCCAGCTAAAAGATTTTCCGTATTTTGAGGGATGAGAGCGCCTAAAGGTATCTGGAAAGGCAAGGCGCTTACATCTATATAGTTATCGCCTGCAGTAGAAGGATGTAAATCTAGACGATAGGCACCTATACCTACGCTGTCGGCAAAATCGGCCGCTTTAACTTGAGCATCACTTAAGCCTGTAATAGCTTGGCGGGCTTCTAAGCTGACATGTTGTTCCAACACTGTGAAGAGGCCTTTCAGACGTCGTGATTCTCTGATGTAAGGAGCGGCCGCCAAGCCGTCGGAAGTTTGGGTAATATCTGGACGCAAGGCCAAGCCCGGCCAACCCGTTTTACCGTCAGCGCGAGGAGCTTCTGTTTGCATCCAATAAAGCATACTTAAGCTCAGTTGCCTGGCCCCTTCCAAGTGTTTTTGTTTTTCTGCCTCAGGCACGTCGATAACATTGCCTAGCAAATAATCTATTTGCGGCCAATTGACCAATACTATATCGGAAGTACCCTGAGGATAATTAAAATTGGCCGCACAAGAGATGCGACGGAAAGTCCACAAATCCATAGGGCCGCGTTCTGGCTGGGGATGGATTGGATGAAAAGAGCGCACTACCGGTTGTAAAGTAATAGGATGGGTAGCTTGCCAAGATAGTAAAGGGCCGCCCCAACTCGGATTTACGTCAGGAATGTAAGAACGCCAAAAATAATAATCTTTAGGCTTGGCTATGACACTATCTCTGTTAGGTTGATAATCGATCACAAAACACCAGGAAATAGCTTGCTGATTTTGTGGGTTGGCCTTTAAGGGAGCATGGGGCTCTTGAGTTTCGCTTTGAGCCTCGCTGCCGATAGAATAATCTGTGCCTGTAAGAGGCAGTAAATCTCCAGTTTCGGTAGCATCAATAAAGTAAGGAGCAATTATACGATAAAGTTTGGAGTTGCCGTCAACTTGCTTCTGAGCTACAGTTACAGAAATAATTTTATTGCCTTGTTTTTCGGCGTGAATAGGATCGCTATGCAATAATACGGCCAACTGACCAGAACTAATGTAAGGGCGCAAAATAGCTTCAATAACAGCAGAGCTGACGGCCGGTTCATGACATAAAGCGGAAACGCAACCTTCGCCTGGATTGAGTCTTTCCCAACGAGCTAAAGCTTCGGCTTTTAAAGGGTACCATTGGCGATAATAAGAGCGCACATATTGACGGAATTGGCGATACGATTGGGTAGATCCGCAACTTTCAATCCAAGGATGCTCGTCAGGAGGCACCGCTTGGGAAGTAAATTGACCGCCCAAACGATCGTAGGTTTCCGTAATAACTACTTTTAAGCCTCGGCGCAAAGCAGCCCAGGCAGCGGCAAAACCGCCTGTACCTCCGCCTATAATGGCCAATTGACAATCTAATTGAACATTTTCTTGATTGGGACAGAGCGTTGAGGCGATCATTTTTATAAAACTCCTTGGGCTTTAGCTGAGTTGTTTGCCTATAGTTGGCAAAAGCCCAGAGCTCTTCGCTTTATCTATGGTGAATACCGCCTTTATCTCCATTAAAGAGAGGAAAAAGCGAAAAAAATCCGCTTGAGTTAGTAAAAACGAACTCAAAGCGGATCTTGTTTTATTAGTCAGAGATAACTGAGCTAGAGTTATACACTACTGAGCTGGTGCCGGAGTGGAAGTGTCCGGCTTTTGTGTAGGTTCTTGCTTAGAAGAAGCTGTCTCAACTGTTCCTTTCTTGCTCGAATTGCGCACTAAGATTGGACTATATTGCTTGGTACGCACATCTTGAATAAATTCATCGATAGTTACATCTTTAACTTTCAACAAAATCATAATATCACGCATCATAGTCAGACTAGCTTCGTATTCCGGCACTAAAGCTTCGCTGCAACCGTGTTTAACTAGCTCTTTCATGTGCTCCAAACTGCGGGCCCTGGCCATTACTTTGAGCTTAGGATTGATAGTATGGACAGCTTCTTGCACCATGGTTGAATCGATAGGATCCGGAATAGTAATAATGAGCAAAGCTGCTTTGTCTAAGTCTGCAGCTTTCTTTTTTGACGCGTTGAGGATGAGATTCGATTATTAAAATTGGCGTAGAATTGGGGATAGCTTCAGCTAAGAAGCTGCCCATATAACCGTAACCTACTATAACTACATGATCTTTGAAGCCAACCTGAGGCATAGGAATACTGTTGGAAGGTTTCGTTTTGGTGCGCTTTCTCCACCATTGGTAGATAGGATCGGCCATATTGGCAAAAAGCGGAGTTATAGCAATAGTAATAGCGGCTACAGTAATGCACAGTAAATAAATATCTTGGCTAATACCTTGGCTGGAAATACCAGTGCGAGCCAATACGAAGGCAAATTCACCGACTTGGAACATGTAAAGTCCTACGGCAATAGGCATAATATTGACGTAACCGAATAAGCGGGTAGTGATGCCAAAAATAAGTACTTTACCTACTAAAAGCACGCCTATGGTGATAGCAATTAAGCCCCAGTGGTTGATGACAAATTGAGGCTGAATCAACATACCGACAGAGCAGAAGAAGAGTAAGGAAAACAAGTCTCGCAAAGGAGTAATTTCACTTAAAGCGTGATGGCTAAATTCCGAACGAGAGAGAATCATACCCGCTAAGAAAGCGCCAAAAGCGAAGGAAAGTCCGATAGCGTAAGTAAGCAAGCCTAAGCCTAAACCAAAGGCTAAAACTGTTACCATAAAGAGTTCGCGAGAGCCCAGAGCGGCAATTTTGGCAATGAATTTAGGAACAGCTGGAGATCCAATAACTACAACTGCAGCAATTAAGATCACCGATTTAACTATAGCCATGCCCAAAATATCCAAGCCTTGACTTAAATTGCTCAATTCGGGCAATAAAATCAACATGGGGATAACGGCTAAGTCTTGGACAATAAGTATGGCAGTCATGACTTGGCTAGATAAAGTACCGGTTAGCCCTTTTTCACCTAATATTTTCAGAACTACCATAGTACTGGAGACGGAGATAATACATCCGAACCAAATGCAATGTACCCAATTCCAGCCGAAACAAGCTCCTAAGCCATAGCCTAAACCTACGCAAGCCAAAATTTGTATAGGCGTGCCGATTAAAGCAATTTTTTTAACAGGCGATAACTTTTCAACTGGAAATTCTAAGCCAGCGCTAAAAAGCAACAGAGCTACGCCTATATCGGCTAAAACTTCGATTTGTTCTACATAAACTACTTTAGGGCCCATAGTATTGGGGCCAATAAGGATACCTGCCACAATATAGCCCAAGAGGGCGGGCATTTTTAAACGCTGGGCGATCAATCCGCAAACCAGCGCTACGACGACGATTTGTACAATATCTCCGGCTATTCCCACTGAATTGTCCTTTTGTATAGAATTTTTGGCTTTGACACACAACAAAACAAGCCGCTAATAGTAGCTTTGCTCTAAAGTTGATTTTTCCAATTTGTATATGGCCGCTTGCGAATTTGCATAAATAGGAAGTCCGTAACGTTTGGAAAGTTCGTTTTGAAAGTGTTTATAAACTTCTTGGCTATGCCCGGGAGCCAGCCAAGCACAATTAGCCTTATGCAATACCAAATAGCGCAAGCCGCCTTGAAAAACTAACTCTGCGTCTCTTTTTACTACATTATTAGTTATATTGCCCGCCTTTAAATCCTGGTCAGTAGAGGAAGCGGATTCTTTATTAAAACGCGAAGGGGTTGCATCTCCTGTGAAACAGCGTGGCAAATCTTCTCGACCGTATAAAATTTCTGAACTACCTTCATTAGGATAAGCAGCTCTAATTGTAGTTGGGGCACATATTTCGTTTAATTCTAAAAATTTGGCAATATAGGCATTGTTGCGAGCTAGCCAGCTTAAAGGACGTTTGCCGTGAGCTGAAGGGCAACCGTGTAAAAATTGGGTTTGCCACACATTGGTGCAATATCCCAGAGGCAAATCTAAGGTGGCATATTGGCCAGGTTGAGCGGCCAAAAAAGCACACCAAGCTGGTGTTTTAGCCGGAAAAGCAGGGTAGTAAGCGCCGCCAATTTGTGGGCCTGTCGAAAATAAACGTATATTTTGGCCGCTCATAGTAAAAAATGCCACAAGGCTCAGCGCTAACGTACAGCTTAAAATGGCTTTGGCTCGCCCCCCTGGCGAGGTTTGCAGCCAATTTTCGCTAACGGTTTGGCTTAGGAAGGTAGTGCCAAAAACTAAACAAGTTAAAACCAAGGGCCAAACCGTTTGGGGTGTGCGCCAGTAATAAAATAGGCCGCTGCATCTGGCTAAGTAGGCCAGGGGGGCGCGTATAGGCTGCCCGGCGGCATCAAGGAGCAGAGCGCCGTTCCAAGTTAAGTAAGGGCCCAAACCAATAAGAGCCAACACCGAAGCCAACCAGAACCACAGCAGAGCTGGACTTTTTCTAACTTTGAGCCAACAAGGAAAGAACAATACAATTGCTGTCAGTAAAGGAGTAAGCAACTGAGCACCGTGGTGCACTATGATTCTTTGGCCCGAGTGAGGTGGGCTTAAAGTTAGTTGGCTCATGCGCTCGAAGGCTCGGCTCTCTTCATGGGCCCGCTCCAGTGGGGCGCTCTGTTGGTAACGGTGTAAGTCAGGATCGATATGTAAAACATACAAGGCCGCCGGGCAAGCTGTCAGCGCTGTGAGCACAACGCACCAGGCTAAGCGCTTCAGCGACATTTTGTCCAAAAAGGCCGCTCTAGTGGTCAATAAGGCTAGACCAACCAAAGTGAGGAGAGCGGCCCAGATCCAGTATACGCCGGCGGCAGCCAGGACTGATAAGGTTAAAAGCCAGTAAGCTGCCGCCGGTATAGGCGAAGGTGGGGGAGATGCTGAAGCGCTTAGTTTGGCGGCCTGTGGCCTTGGCGGCGCCTTTAGCGTTTGCTCTTCCTCGGATTGGGCATGGAGGCATTGGGAAGAAATAGAGTCCGAGGAAGCATATAGTCGGCTGGGGCGAGTGAAAATTAAAGCTAAGGCAGCTAAAGCTAAGATGGCAGGCAAGCTGAAGAGCTGGGGAATGTGGCCCCAGCCGATCATTTGTTTGGTAAAAGGCGCCGCCAAAACAGGCAGGCCGCTGCCTAAAGCGAGTAGCCAGCCTAACATTTTGCGCCGAGAATTTGTCTGGCTTGGAGTAGAGCTCAGCTGAAGTACAGCCCAAGCCAAGCCCAACGCACTGAGCCAAACAGCGCTGGCTACACTTAGGTTCCACCAGGACGGCCAAGAAAAAAACAATTGCCAAAAGCAGCCGATTAACGTATGCAAATATGATTTATGGGTAATAACCAGATTTATATTTTGAGGAAATTCCCAAGCTTGGCTAGTTAGAGGAAAATGGCCTTGCTTTAAATTATCGGCTACGGCTCTTGTAAGCACCATTTCATCGAAAGTGTCGTCGGTAACGCAGCCTAAAGCTAAGGGAGAAGAGCTAAACCAAACATTTTTTGATAGATAAAAAATGATGATTGCATAAATGAAGGCTATAAGAACCAATTTTAGCTTTTGACTTTTGAAAAAATTGGACACAAATGCTCGCTCCGAAGTTTTAGGGATCGATTGAATTTCGCCTTGAAATGGCTCTGGCTATACGTATAAATATTAGATGTGCACTATATCTTGCAAAAACTTGCCAGTCCAAGAATGCGGATTTTGGGCTACATCTTCAGGAGTGCCGCAAGCTACTATTTGACCGCCACGTTCACCACCTTCAGGCCCCAAATCGATAAGCCAGTCGCAGCATTTTATGACGTCTAAATTGTGCTCAATAATAATCATAGAGCTGCCAGCTTCTACCAAGCGGCGCAAGACGCCCATAAGTTTGGCCACGTCGTCGAAATGGAGACCGGTAGTAGGTTCATCTAAAATGTAAAGAGTACGTCCCAAAGCTTTTTTAGAAAGTTCCCCAGCTAACTTAATGCGCTGAGCTTCGCCGCCGGAAAGAGTAGTGGCTGCTTGGCCTAAGCGAATATAACTTAAGCCCACATCATAGAGAGTTTGCAACTTGGAGCGAATTTTGGGATAGTTGGCAAAAAATTCCAATCCTTCTTCTACAGTCATATCTAAAACTTCGGCAATAGTTTTACCTTTAAAGTGGATTTCCAAAGTCTCGCGATTATAGCGCTGTCCTTGGCAAACTTCGCAAGGCACGCAAACGTCAGGCAAAAAGTTCATCTCGATTTTAAGTATGCCTTGGCCTTGGCAAGCTTCACAGCGGCCGCCTTTAATATTAAAGGAAAAACGACCAGGTTTATAACCGCGCATTTTCGCTTCTGGAGAGGAGGCAAACAAAGTGCGAATAGCGTCAAACATACCTGTATAGGTAGCTGGATTGGAGCGAGGAGTACGTCCAATAGGCGATTGGTCGATTACGATCAATCTATCGATAAGTTCTGCACCTTCAATTTTGTCACATTGGCCTACATCTTCAACTTTTAAGCCCAAATGTTTAGCTAAATGTTTATAAAGTATTTCATTAACCAGCGTGCTCTTTCCAGAGCCGGAAATTCCAGTAACGCCAATCATTAAACCTAAGGGAAACTCTACATCGATATTTTGCAAGTTATTTTGCTTGCAACCATAAAGATTGATTTTCTCATGGCCTCGAGAACGGCGCGGATAAGGAATAGCAATAGACTTGCGTCCACTTAAATAAGCGCCAGTTAAAGAACGTGGTTCGTTGAGCACATCTTGTAAAGTACCGGAAACTACTACCTCTCCGCCATGTACACCGGCGCCAGGGCCAATATCGACAATATGATCAGCTGCTTTGATGGTATCTTCATCATGTTCGACAATAACTAAAGTGTTGCCTAAATCGCGCAATTTTTTCAATGTCTCTAAAAGACGCTGATTGTCGCGTTGGTGCAAGCCTATGGAAGGTTCGTCCAAAATATAGAGTACGCCCACCAAACCGGAGCCAATTTGGGTTGCTAAACGAATGCGCTGAGCTTCGCCGCCAGAAAGAGTAGAGGCTGCCCGATCTAAGCTCAAATAATCTAAGCCAACATTGATTAAAAATTGGAAGCGGGCCTTGAGCTCGCGTACTATAGGCGTGGCAATAGCTTGATTTTTCTCTGATAAAGTTAAACTCTCTAGCCATTGTTGCGCTTTAACAATAGATTTGGTACATAATTGAGCAATAGTTAAATCGTCGACAGTAACGCAGCGAGCTTCTGGCTTTAAGCGAGCGCCGTTGCAAGCTGGGCAGACAGAATTGACGCGAAATTGGTTTAGTTCTTCTATAGCCCATTCCGAGCTGGCTTCTTGGTAGCGTTTTTCCAGCATAGGCAAAGCGCCGGCAAAATTGGGAATATAACCATTAGCTTGGCAACCGTAAAGAATTAAATGTTTTTCTTCTTCTTTAAGATCTTGCCAAGGCTTGTCTAAATCGATTAGTCCCAGCTCGGCTAATTTTTCGGCTTGGCTCCAGAACCAAGTTTCGCGCATATGGTAACGCAGCGAATGAATAGGCTTGCCCCAGGGAGCTAAAGCGCCTTCATTTAAACTTAAACTTGGGTCGGGAATAACTAAATTTAAGTCTAGTTTAGATACGAAGCCTAAGCCGCTGCATTCTGGGCAAGCTCCAAAAGGCGAGTTAAAAGAAAAGAGGCGCGGCTCCAATTTGGCAAAAGAGAGGCCACATTCCAAACAAGCCAAATTCTGGCTATAAAGTTGCTCGCCACCAGCTAAATTTTGCAATAAAATAACGCCTTCGCCTAGTTTTAAAGCTAGTTCTACCGATTCGGCAATGCGATGGCGGGCAGAAGGCTTAACTACAATGCGGTCAACAACTATTTCTATATTGTGGATAACGTAGCGATCTAGATGGGGCAAATCGCCTTCATCGTCTAGGCGAATAATATCGCCATCAATTCTGACGCGACTGAAGCCTTTATTGAGCGTGTCTTGCAACAATTTTTGGAATTGACCTTTGCGGCCGCGAACTAGAGGCGCCAAAATATTAAACTTTGAGCCTTCAGGGTTATTAAAAATTATGTTTACAATTTGATCCAGGGTTTGAGGAAATATTTCGCGGCCGCATTGGGGGCAGTGAGGCAAGCCGGCCCGAGCGTAGAGCAAACGCAAATAATCATAAATTTCGGTAACCGTACCTACTGTGGAACGTGGGTTAGCCGAAGTGCCTTTTTGATCGATAGAAATTGCTGGCGAAAGGCCGTCTACGCTGTCTACGTCTGGCTTGTCTAGGCGGCCCAAAAATTGACGAGCGTAAGAGGAGAGCGATTCCATATAGCGTCGGCGCCCTTCAGCATAGATGGTATCAAAAACTAAAGACGATTTGCCCGAGCCGGAAAGGCCGGTAACTACGGTCATTTTATCGCGCGGAATAGTTAAATTGATATTTTTTAAATTGTTTTCCCGCGCCCCTTTAATGATGATTTCTTCTAAAGCCATGTTCTTTTCGTTTTTTATTAGATTTTGCGTTGCCGCGCTTTGCTTTTTTTATTTCCAGTTACAATGGTAGATTTTGGCGCCGCTTCGGCTTTCTTGCGATGCTTGAAAGGCAAACTTTTGTCGCTTTCAGCTAGCTCCAGGGCTGCAGCGGCGGGCAAGCCTTCCAACACTGAGCTTAGTTGCCTTTTTAAAGAGTACATTTGATCGCGCAAAGCGGCTGCTGTTTCAAATTGCATTTCAGAAGCGGCTTTAAGCATAGCTTCTTCTACTTTGTCGATTAGAGTGCGCAATTGCTCAATATCCATGCGGCTGCGCTCTTCTGGAGAAGCAAAAAAACTGTCGTTAAGTTCGGCCGTTTGGCCTTTTAAGTTGGGATCTTCTTCGTTAGTGCGGCTGCCGGAGCTAACCATGCCTAAAATATCTTTGACCGCTTTATTGATAGTTTGGGGCACAATATGGTGCTCTTTATTGTAGGCCATTTGGATAGCGCGACGGCGGGCCGTCTCTTCCATAGCCGCTTGCATAGACTTAGTTATTTTATCGGCATACAAAATAACACTGCCACTAACGTTGCGGGCGGCGCGGCCTATAGTTTGGATTAAGCTGGTATTGGAGCGTAAGAAGCCTTCTTTGTCGGCATCTAAAATGGCTACCAAGGATACTTCGGGCAAGTCCAGACCTTCGCGCAATAAGTTGATACCTACCAAAACGTCGAAGCGACCCAAACGTAAGTCGCGCAAAATTTCAATGCGCTCCAAAGTATCAACGTCAGAATGCAAATATTTGACGCGAATATCTAAATTGGCTAAATACTCGGTTAGATCTTCGGCCATTTTTTTGGTCAAAGTAGTAACTAAAGTGCGCTCGTTTTGATCGGCTCTTTTTCTTATTTCGTCAACTAAATCGTCAATTTGGCCTTGAATGGGACGCACTTCAACTTCGGGATCGACTAGACCGGTTGGACGAATAATTTGCTCGACAATTAGTTCCGAATTGTCCATTTCAAAGGGGCCGGGAGTAGCGCTAATAAAAACTACTTGGCCGACTTTTTGCAAAAATTCTTCAAAAGATAAAGGGCGATTGTCAAAAGCTGAAGGCAAACGGAAGCCAAATTCAACTAAACTGCGTTTGCGAGCTTGATCGCCTGCTAGCATAGCTTGCAATTGGGGAATAGCTACAT
>SFMI01000061.1 GCA_004554425.1 Candidatus Saccharimonadota bacterium
AGTTAGCAAAACGCCGCCGATCTGTCCCATCATAGAACGTTCCAGCGCTGTTACAGAGTGACGCTTTTCTACGTGAGTAATTTCATGACCGAGTACAAAGCTCAATTAATTTATGCTCATCACTTTGCATATACCTTTGGTTACATAGATATAGCCACCAGGGAAAGCAAAAGCATTGATAATATCTTGATTGAGCACCTTAAAGCTGTAAGGGATACCTCGTTCTCCGTGCTTAACTAAACTCTGACCCAAATCGTTAATTTGCTTGGCTAAGCGTTCATTTTTTACCAGGCCATATTTTTTTTCAATCTGTTGTGATGAAGATTTACCTATTTGAATTTCCTGTTTGGTAGAGATCATAGATGCCAAAGCCGGCAAACTCAGTGCCAAAAGCATCACTAATATGCAAATACAAAAACGTCCAGCTTTAATCTTATTGAACATAAAAACCTCTGAATTTTCTATTGTCTTTTATTCTAGCAAGATAGATTGGAGCGCACAAAAATCCGCGGACATTTTTCGCTGATTATTTCAGTCTCTACCTTAAAAACACGCTTTATTAGTTCTCTATTAAGCACTTGGGAAGGGGCCCCATCGGCAGCCACTGTGCCTTTTTCTAGCACCACCAAACGTGAACAATATTGAGCAGCTAAATTCAAGTCGTGCAATACGGTAACGACAGTCAAGTTACGCTCTCTATTTAAAGTGAGCACTAAATCCATAATTTCTATCTGAAAGCAAATATCTAAATGATTAGTAGGTTCATCTAAAAGCAAAACAGACGTATTCTGTGCTAAAGCTTGCGCAATGCGGACACGCTGTACCTCACCGCCAGAAAGTTCGGAAATAGGGCGATCCGCTAAAGAAAGCGTATCCGTATCTTGCATAGCTTTAAATGCGGCTGCTGAACCTTCATGGCTGCCCAATAAGGCGCCACAGTGAGCATAGCATCCCATTTCCACAATTTCTCGGCAGGTAAAATCTTGCCAAACGGAAGCATTTTGCGGTACAAAGGCCAACTTTTGCGCAATTTGCCGCCTAGATAAATTGCTTATATCGTTTCCATATAAATACAAGTGGCCACTTTCCCAAGGCAATAGACCGGCAAAAGCACGTAAAAGTGTAGATTTTCCCGCTCCATTAGGGCCAAGTATACCTACAAACTCACCTTCACCAACTGACAGAGAAAAATCATTAAGTACGGGTCTCTCTCCGTCTTTGTATCTGTAAATTATATTTTGAGCTTGCATAACGACCGAACTCATATATTTCCTCTGTTCAATCTTAAAGACATAGATATATGCTCAAAAGTCGTTCCATTCAGCGGCATCCCTTCTTCTTCAGAATAAAGAAAAAGAAAGGTGCTCCTACTAGAGCGGTAAGTACGCCTACAGGCAATTCTTGCGGGGCTATGATCGTTCTAGATATTGTATCAGCTAAAACTAAGAATGAGGCTCCATTGATAGCTGCAGCAGGCAAAAGCAAACGATGGTCGGGACCGACTAAAAGACGAGTCACATGGGGAATAACCAACCCCAAAAAACCGATCATACCAGTTACAGCTACGGAAGCAGCGGTCATTAGAGAACAAGCGACCACTACAACAACTTTTAAAGTTTCCACATTAACGCCCAACGACTTGGCGTGTTCTTCTCCCATACAAAGCATGTTCAAGGAAACAGCGTACCAGTACAAAGCAGTAGCTCCCACCAGTAAATAAGGAGCAATGGCCAGCAAGGACGTATTATCTGCTTGATCTAACGTTCCCATCATCCAGACGACCACTCGTTGCAAATCCTGTCCAGCTAAACTCATAAGCAAGCTAACCATGGCGCCGGCAAAAGATCCGACAATAACTCCAGCCAGCAGAAATGTATCTACTGGCAAAACATTGTCGACTTTGGCCAAACGATAAACGGTCATCATGGCCAGAATAGCTCCAACAAAGGCCATTAAAGGCACAGACGGCAGATAAGAGCAAAAATTGGGAATATGTAAAACAATGGCCAACGTAGCGCCTAGCGAAGCTCCAGAAGAAGTGCCAACGATATAAGGATCGGCCAAAGAATTGCGCAATATGGCTTGGAATCCACAACCAGACAGAGCCAAAGAAGCCCCGACAAACACAGCTAACAAGATACGCGGCCAACGCAAATCGCAAATAATGATGCGGCTGGCTTCTGGCAATGGGTATGAACGGCTTAATAGTCCCCAAAAATCGCTCCAGGGTAAAGATACTGATCCATATACAGATGCTACGGCCATAGAAGCGATCAAGACAAAAACGACCACCACCATTACAACGATCCGGCGCCGCAATAGAGCTTGTGCTTTAGCATTGTACATGATAGCGGTGTTCTCAATTGTCATGAGCTACCTCGCAATAGTGACGCAACAGCTCAACGCCACGCAAAGAGCGCATAGTTGAACGATGTAATAAGCTGGCAGGCACATGATATACGCGACCAGCTTGCACAGCTTTCAAAGAAGACCAGCCCGCCATTTTGGTAATATCTGGTGCTCCTTCACAATTCATAATAATTAAATCTGGATCTCGTTGCAGCAAATCTTCAATAGAAACGGTAGGATAGGCAGCCTTAAGATCGGCATAGCAATTGCGTCCGCCTGCCAAAGTTATCAAATTATCTATATAGGAACCGCCACCAACAGTCATTATGGGACAAGGCCAAATAACCAAAAATACGCTCGGTTTTACTAATGAACGTGCATTACGTTCTTGACAAGAAGACAAAAATTCGCTCAGTTGCCTATTCAGGGCAGCCGCTTCCTGGCGTTTATCTAAAGCCTGTCCCAAAGTGTCCAAAACTTTAGCTAAATCTTCTAGACTGTTTAAACGCAAAGGCAAATGGCGCCCTTTAAGCTTAGCCAGACGGCCACTAATGCCGGAGGGCAATAAAGTTTCATCATAAACTATTAAGTCTGGAGCAGCTGCAGCAATCAGTTCTAAGTTGGGATACATATCGCCAACACTAGGCAAAGAGCGTACCGAGGGAGGATAATCATCATTGTCGGTTACACCGACTAAATATTCCTCTGCTCCCAAAGCACAAATAGTTTCTGTAAGGCTTGGAGTAAGCGAAACAACTCTTTGGCGACGTGTTTTGCCTTCAGGCTTAAAGTTATCGTCCCATAACGAAGCTCTACCCGAAGCGGCGTCTTGCACAAAAAAAATTTTTCTGCCAGGCAAATTCGCCGTAAAAGCAAAATAGACAATAACCGCAGCCAGCATGATGGCTCCCATCCTTAAAGAGAATTTTGCGAGTTTGCTCAAACGGCCCATACGGGAGCGCTATTTTTTTATTTTTTGCTTTTCTTCCTTCTGCAAGGCCATAAGCTCACAAGGAAGAGCCTGCACGTTGTCGAAGGCGGACGAACTTTGGGGGGGAGTTTCTACAACCTGATTGGGCAGCCTTCTTAAGGAGCAATCAGCGACGCCCTTGCGAACTTCCGCATCGCAGCCACAGAGGTATGGGCGTTCGAGCTAGTATAGGCCTGTAGAATTCGGCAGCGATTTGCCTATAAGTATGGTGATTGAAATGACAGAAGAATTAACCTCCAAAGACGTAGCCCGCATGTACAGGGACTACATCAATCCTGATTTAGCCAGAGTAATGCGCATTACCGGTCTTGGTACCGTCGAAGATCACGCCCAAGGAACTTATGTTTGGGATATAACTGGTAAAAAGTATCTAGACATGGCCGGCGGTTACGGCGTATTTTGTGTAGGTCACTCTCATCCTCACGTTATTGCCGCTGTCGAAAAACAATTGCACAAAATGTCCCTTTCGGCCAAAGTGTTCTTCACTGAGGCCCAAGCCAGATTAGCCAAAAAGTTAGCCGAAATTACTCCTGGCGATTTGCAATATACTTTTTTCTGCAACAGCGGCACAGAAGCTGTTGAAGGTGCCTTAAAAATTGCCCGTTTAGCTACTGGTCGTACAACTTTTGTGGCTATGAATAACGCTTTCCACGGCAAATCTACCGGCGGCTTGGCTGTTTCTGGCCGTCCCAATTATCGCGATCCTTTCGAGCCACTCATGCCAGAAGTACGCCATATTCCTTTCGGTGACGTTAAAGCTTTGGAAGAGGCTGTCGATGAAACCGTATCCGCAGTAATCGTCGAACCCGTGCAAGGAGAAGGTGGTATCCACGTAGCTCCCGACGGTTATATGCAAAAAATGCGAGAAGTATGTGATCAGCACGATACCCTTTTGATTGCCGACGAAGTACAAACAGGTTTCGGACGTACAGGTAAAATGTTTGCTGTCAATCACTGGAACGTAACTCCTGATATTTTGGTGTTGGCTAAAGCTTTGAGCGGAGGCATCCTTCCTATAGGCGCTTTCGTTGGCACCCCCAAAGTGTGGTCAGCCTTCAAAGGACGCCCTACCATTCACACCTCAACGTTCGGCGGCAGCCCCTTAGCTTGCACAGCTGGTCTGGCTACGTTGGAAGTTTATGAGCAAGAGGATTTGTGCCGCAAATCAGCCGAAAGTGGTGCCTATTTCAAAGCCGAGCTGGAAAAATTGGCTGCTCAATATCCCGATTTAATTAAGGAAGTGCGCGGCCTCGGTTTGCTCTTAGGTATCGAATCCGTTAAAGAAGAGTATGCTGGCTCCATCATTTCCGAGATGTCTCACCGCAACATTATAGCCGTTTATACCTTAAACCAGCCCAAAGTCATCCGCTTTGAGCCTGCTTTGGCTATTGCCCGCGAAGATATCGATTTGTGCCTGAAAGCCTTAGCCGAATCTTTGGCTAATACGAGAGAGCTTTTTGCCGGACGTGCTTAGAGGTCTCTGCTAGAAGTTGTATGTTGCCTGCAGCTTGAGGATATTTCCTTGGGCGCAGGAGATTTCGCACATTTTTTAACTAATATACAGACTCAATAAAGTCCTACCCACAGAACATGGGAATGTTAAGTCTACCGATGGGAAGTTGGCTTTTATAGCAAAAAGCTTATCAGCCCTAAACTCGGCAGAAAAAATAAGGAGAGCGGCGTCTCTCCGCAGCCGACTGGCTTTTCAGCTTGACGGCAGTTCGCTTTCGTCTCAGTCTCAATAGTAATCGGAGGAATTATGACCTACGTAGCCCGCAGCATTATTGCAAAAGGCGACCCCAGAGCCGCTTATGAACTTGCCAAAGACATGGAAAGCTTTCCTAAATTCATGCCCGACGTTCAGAGCGTGGAAGTTGTCAAACGCGGCGATAATATGACAGTTACCGATTGGAGTACAGAGATCGACGGCACTGAAATCATTTGGACCGAAGAAGATCACTTCGACGACGAACATTTGACAGTCAGCTACAAGCTTATTGAAGGCGACTTAGACAAATTCGAAGGGCAGTGGATTTTTGAGCCTTGCGAAGAGGGATGCAAAATAACTCTTACTGTAGATTTCGATTTCGGCATTCCGGAACTGATTCACTTAATTGGCGGAGTTTTGGAGATTAAAGTCACTGAAAACTCTGATATGATGCTCAATAGTATGAAATCCCGTATTGAAGGACAGGCCTAAACAGTGAATCGCTTTGGCTTCTTAATTCACCCTTTGGGAATGCGCGATATTATCCGCCATCTTCCCAACGTAGCCGGTAAACGTGAACCTTTGGTTAAAAAAGTTCTTGAATGGACTCCCTCTTATCACGCTTCTCACATAACCGGAGTCACTTCAGCCTACGACGGCAGTGAAATTGAGGGCGATTTTTATACAGTACCTCTTTTTCCCCAGCAAATCACCGGCTTGGATCGCCAACTGGTATTAGGGCGTATTATAGACGCGTGTAAGTTAGCTGAAGCCGACGGAGCTCAAATTGTCGGCTTGGGTGGCTACACATCAGTAGTAGGCTCAGCTGGCTTAACCGTAGCCAAAGAAATGGACATAGCTGTAACCAGCGGCAACAGTTACACCGTAGCTACAGCTGTGGAAGGCGCCACCAAGGCTTGCGAGTTATTGGGACTCGATCCTGCTAAAGCTACCGTAGCTGTGGTAGGAGCAACCGGTTCGATTGGAAGCGTTTGCTCCAAGATCTTAGCTAAACGCGGCGTAGGCACCCTCATTCTGTTAGGTCGTTCTGAGCAGCGTCTAGCCAACATAGCCGAAGAGATTCATTCGCTTTATCCGCAAACAAATATAGAAATATCCATCGATATGGGCCCGAATATCAGGCGTTCCGATTTGGTAGTAAGTTGTACTTCCTCTGGAGGAGACATCTTACAGCCTAACATATTTAAGCCTGGCTCAGTCATATGTGATGTAGCCGTCCCCCACGACGTTTGCCGCGAAGTAGCTCAGCTGCGTCCAGATGTTTTGGTAATTGAGGGCGGCGTGTGTGTCGCTCCTGGCAAGAATCCTAAATTTAATTTTGATTTCGGCTTCCCTGAAGGGATTTGCTTAGCCTGTATGGCCGAAACCATGATACTTACCTTAGAAGGCCGCTTTGAAGACTTCTCTATTGGCAGGGGACTTCAAATAGAGAAAGTGGAAGAAATAAGCCGTCTGGCTAAAAAACACGGTTTCAAGCTGGCCGGTTTCCGCGCCTTTGACGAACCGATTACCGATGAGCGCATTGAGCAAGTCAAAACTTTATCTAAGGAGCGCAATAAAAATTCGCGCACATTCTAAATATGACAGATCAAGCAAACAACAAGATAATGAAGCGTGTAGTTAGCGTAAGTATTGGTTCCTCTACTCGCGATCATAGTGTGAATACCGAACTTTTGGGCATTCCTTTTGAAATTTCCCGTCGCGGCACCGACGGTGACTTGCGTAAAGCCAAAGAGGTTCTTAAAGAACTCGACGGAAAAGTAGATGCTATCGGTTTAGGCGGTCTCGACGTATATTTATACAGTAAGACCAAACGCTATGCTTTGCGTGACGGCTTGAAACTTCTCCAGCTAGTCGAGCACACCCCAGTTGTCGATGGAAGCGGCCTCAAAAACACTTTAGAGCGCGAAGTTATCAAAATGCTGGCCAACGATGAGCGAATTCCTCTCAAAGGTAAAAAAGTTTTGATGGTTTGCGCCTTAGATCGCTTCGGTATGGCCGGAGCTTTGGAAGAAGCCGGAGCCAAAGTTACTTATGGAGATCTGATTTTCTCTTTAAATTTAGATCAGCCCATATTAAGTTTGGACGAACTGGCCGAAAGAGCCGACAAGTTGCTGCCAGATTTTTGCAAATTGCCTATAAGTATGCTTTATCCCACAGGCAAAAAACAAGCAGATATTGAGCCGACTCCACTAACAGACAAATATTACCAAGATGCCGAAATCATAGCTGGCGACTTCCTCTTTATCCGTCGCCATCTCCCCGACCGCTTGGAAGGCAAAACAATTATAACCAATACGGTCACTAGCAAAGATCTTGACGAATTGCGCAAGCGCGGTGTAACATACTTGGTCACTACTACGCCCGAATTTAACGGACGCTCCTTCGGCACAAACGTTATGGAGGCCGTAATGCTGGCGATTTTAGGTAAAAAATGGGAAGAAGTCGAACCGCAAGATTATTTAAACTTAATCAAGCGTCTCGAGTTCAAACCGCGTGTTGTCAAGCTTCAGGACTAATCTTCCATTCTCTTATACATCAACGCATTTAACGCTATGCGTCGGAGGCAAATATGGCTAACGAAAAAACCAATTATTTAACCAGGCAAGGTCTGATTGATGCTCAACAGAAGCTCAACTATTTAAAAACTACCAAACGTGAGCAAATTGCTGAGCGTATCCGCATAGCCCGTGAATTCGGTGATATTTCCGAAAACGCCGAATACGAAAGCGCCAAAGCCGAGCAAGGTTTCGTCGAAGGTACTATCAGCGAACTCGAGCGCGTTTTACAAAACTACACCATTATTGGTGAAAATTCCGAAGGTAATGTCGGCGGCCAGCTCAGAGAAGTCAACCTCGGCGTACTCGTTACTATCGTTAATACCGAAAAAGACGAAAATGGCAACGAAGAGCGTTACTCCTTAGAGATCGTCGGTACCCGCGAGACCAATCCTCAAAACGGTCGTATTTCCAACGATTGTCCTTTAGGTGCTGCCTTACTCGGTCACGGTCTGGGTGACATTGTCGACGTAAAAACCCCCAGCGGGATTATCTCCTGGAAGATTGAGAGCATTCAGCCTGCTGGCGTCAAGATCGCTTAATATTTTTCCAGACGTTTTTCCATCAAATCCGAAGGTTCCGCCTAAAACAGACCGATAAGGTAAGACGGGGCCTTTTTTGTGCAAGCAAATATAGAAAGGTCAGCTATATGAGTCAAGAACAGAAAAAGGCTAAGCGCCAAGCTGCTCCCGAGCTCAGCTTAAGCGAGCAGCAAGCCATTCGCATTCAGCACTTGAGAGCCTTAGAAGAGCAAGGCCTCAACCCTTACGGTAAAAAATTTATCCGCACCAAAAATGCCGCCTTCATTAAAGATAAATATAAAGATTTAGCTCCTGAAGAAGAGTTAGAAGAAGAAATCAGCTTAGCTGGCCGTATCACCGCTTGGCGCGGTCATGGTAAAGCTTCCTTTATCGATTTAACTGATCTTTCCGACCGTATTCAGCTTTACTTCAAATATGATGTGCTGGGTGAAGAATCTTACAAGCGCTTAAGCTTGGCCGATTTGGGCGACCTTATCACTGTAAAGGGCGTAGTCTTCCGCACCAGCCGCGGCGAGCTTTCTATTCGAGTCAAAGAATGGAGCATTGCCGCTAAGAGCTTGATTCCTCCGCCAGAGAAGTTCCATGGTTTGACCGACGTTGAAGTTCGCTACAGACAGCGTTACGCCGACCTTATCGCCAATAAAGACGTACGCGAAGTCTTCATTAAACGCAGCCATATTATCGCTGCCATTCGTCGCCATCTCGACAGCATGGGTTTCTTGGAAGTGGAAACTCCTTGTATGTCTACTGTAGCCGGCGGCGCTGCTGCTCGTCCTTTCGTCACTCACCACAACGCGCTCAATGTTGATATGTACTTGCGCATTGCTACCGAACTTCACTTGAAGCGCTGCATTGTCGGCGGTTTGGAAAAAGTGTACGAAATTGGTCGACTCTTCCGCAATGAAGGCATCGACACTAAACACAATCCTGAGTTTACCACCATCGAGCTTTACGAAGCTTGGAGCGACTGTGAAGGCATGATGAAAATTACCGAAGGTATTATCGACACTTGCTGCAACGAAGTTCTCCATACCCACAACGTCACTTTTATGGGTCACGAACTCGACTTACGTCCTCCTTATCCTCGCCTTACTATGGATTCTTTATTCCAGAAATATGCAGGAATTTCTATTAAAGAGCTCAGAGAGCCCGGACGCGCTAAAGAAAAAGCTTTGGAACTTGGTATCAACTTAGGGAACAAAGAGCATACTTTAGCTCAATTGTTTGATAAGATCTTTGAAGCTACTTGCGAAGAGCATCTCATTCAGCCCACCTTTGTTACCGAGCAGCCCGTAGAGCTTTCTCCTTTAGCCAAGCGCAAAGATGACGATCCTACTTTGACCGACCGCTTCGAGCTTTTCGTTTGCGGCAGCGAGTTAGCCAACGCTTTCAGCGAAGTAAACGATCCTTTCGATCAGCGCAAACGCTTTGAAGAGCAGCAAGCTCTTAAAGGTATTGACGACGAAGCCCATCCTTTAGATGAAGACTTCCTCAATGCCCTTATGTACGGTATGCCTCCTACAGGTGGTTTAGGTATCGGTATCGACCGTTTGGTTATGCTCTTAACTGGCCAAAACTGCATCCGTGACGTCCTTCTCTTCCCCACTATGAAGCCTTTGGATAGCGATAAATAATAGAAAAAGTAAGTAGCCTTGCTATAGGCTAAATACTTAAAGAGCTCTGTTAAACACAAGCCGAGTGTAAGTGTTAGCAGAGCTTTTTTATAAGATACCCAGCCATTCATCCCACGGTCTAAAGACCGTGGGATGAATGGCGTCAACTTTGGACGAAATGCAGCCTTGCTGTAATATAATATTCCGGTAACACACATGGTACTATTCTAAATCTATAGAAAGGAGAAATCATATGTATCTTACTGTAAAGCAA
>SFMI01000062.1 GCA_004554425.1 Candidatus Saccharimonadota bacterium
AGTTAAAAGCTGCTATTCTGTTTTCAAAACTTTGCTTAGTTACTCGTGGCAACTGCTCGAGTATATTACCGCTAAGCGCCTACCCTGTCAAGCACTTATGAGCAAAAATGTGCGAATTTTTTAGCTATGTATGTTGGTGTTTAGTTTAGAGCCTCGTTTATTAGTTCGTTATATCCCTCCTCGAAAGATCGCTAACGCGATAAAGTTTTCTCCGGTGGGTATAACGAACGTTTTGAGGCGGCTATAAATTTCCACTAATTTTATGCGCCAAGCATTATGTATGCTGCGCAACATAGGTACACTCGTAGTTTTTAGCCAACAAGCGGAAGCAGTGGCGAATGGAAGGCGAAGAATATTGGCCGTTAGGCCAGTTCGAGCCTGGAAGAGCCACTAGATGGAGCTAGCCAACATGAGCATGAGCCCGCAGCCTAAACTTATAGCGAGATTTTTTCGCCATATCGGTAGCGCAGGCCTCTGGCCATGAAATGGCCAGTCAGCCGGAGCGTAGATATGGCAAAAAATAAAGCTAACACAAAATAGCTAACGGGCGGGCAGAACACTAATTAGCGTTTCTGCAATGAAAAACTACGCAGCGAACAAGCAAACAAGCAAGCGAACGTTTCAGCGCGGAAAGTGGCACTAATACATAGATAAAAAAATCTCCGTTTCGTAAGAAACGGAGATTTTTTTATCTGCGCTCAATCCATTTGTGTTGCGCTAAATAAACAACTATCAGTTAGCAGTTTTCGAAGCCTCAGCTTCTTTAGTAGCACCTTTTTCGCTCTCATTGACAATTGTGCTAGCTACTTGCATTTCGTCATCAACTAGCTCTTGATTGAGAACACAATTGTGAGCAGACAGCGGTGCATTGAGCATAGTACTATGTTTATAACCATAGCACAGATAAATAATAGTACCTATTACCATCCATACTAAGAAGCGAATCCAAGTCATAGAAGGCATACCAGCTACCAGATAGAGACAGCAAATGATGCCACCAATAGGCACCCAAGGAACCAAGGGAGTGCGGAAAGGACGAGCAAGATCAGGACGCTGACGGCGCATAATAATTACGCCCAAACATACTAATATGAAGGCAAACAAAGTGCCAATATTGCACAGTTCAATTACAATGCTCAAATCCATAAAACCAGCGCATAAAGCTACTACAACAGTAGTTCCCCAAGTAGTAATATGGGGAGTGCGGAACTTTTTGTGGACTCTGGCAAAGAACTTAGGAATCAAACCGTCACGAGCCATTACAAAAAAGATACGCGGTTGAGCAATTTGGAAAACCAATAATACAGCAGTCATAGCTATAACAGCTCCAATAGCGATAACCGCTGCAACCTTAGGCATATTTATAGCAGCAAAAGCAGTGGCCATAGGTTCGGCCGTTCCCAATTCGGTATAGGGAATCATACCAGTTAAAACGGCGGCTACAGCGACATACAAGAAAGTACTAATAGCTAAAGTAATAACCATACCCAAAGGCAAATCGCGACCTGGATTTTCTGTTTCTTCAGCTAAAGTAGTAATGGCATCAAAACCTATATAAGCAAAAAACACCATAGCGGCACCAGCTTGAATACCAGCCCAACCATTAGGAGCAAAAGGTGTCCAGTTTCCGGGATGGACATAGACAGCACCCAAAGCGATAACGCCTAAAATGATCATAATCTTAAAAACAACTAAGAAGTCATTGAAACTAGCTGAGCATTTTATGCCACGCACGACAATGCAAGTAAGTAAAACTATAATAGCAATAGCTGGCAAATTGCACATAATGGGAATACCTAAAATGTGGGGAGCACTGGCTATAGCTTCTGGAGAAGCTGTAAAATAGCTATCGGCCAACCAAGCAGGGAAATTGATACCGAACCCTCTTAAAATAGATAAGAAATAGCCAGACCAAGAAATAGCTACTGCAATATTACCTACTGCATATTCCAAAATAAGGTTCCAACCTAAAATCCAGGCTACATACTCACCTAAACTAGCGTAAGCATAGGTATATGCACTACCAGCAGTAGGAATAACCGAAGCAAATTCTGCATAACAAAGCACACATAATAAGCATGCAATAGAAACAAGCAAGAAAGAGATCATAACTGCGGGGCCTGCAGCGACATAATCCCTGCTTCCAGCAGCGGCTAAACCTGTAGTAACAAAAATACCTGAGCCAATTACGGCTCCCACTCCGAAAGCGACTAAATCTTTAAGTTTAAGAGCACGTTTTAAAGCCTCACTCTGTTCAGAGTCGGCCTCTAATTTTAGTTGTTCAACGCTCTTAACTTGAAAGATCCGCTTCAACAGCGCCAATAGACGTTCTAACATTATTGAAAAACGGCCCTCTCACTAAAAATAAAAAAATAACATCCGGTTCAGCTTCTAATAAACTTTTGCTTGTACCTTGCTTGTATGACCAAAAATGTTAATATTGCAATCTTATTTTCGACCATTTTCGGCCTTTATGCATACTTTTTATCATTAGATAAGTATAAAAAGTTAAATACAAAGTTCACTTGATATTTAGAAATAGAAAAAAGCCGCCTCCTCCCTTACGGAAGTTGACAGCTTGATCATTGGATAGCATAAGCAAGATTTAGACCTAAGCAGAATCTTGCCTATAAAAATAACTAATGAATTAGTTATTCAAAGTAGCTATAGTAGCTCCGATACCGCCTTCTGTGGCTTTACCCATGCGATAGGAAGCAATAGAAGGATGGTTCTTGATGTAATCGATAACAGCTTTACGCAAAGTGCCTGTGCCTTTGCCGTGAATTATCTCTAATTGATGTACTCCGCTCATAAATGCATCATCAATTTTGGCCCCCAACTCCCAAAGAGCTTCGTCGACATTTTTGCCATGCAAATCGATACGACTGGAAAGCATGGTCATGCTGCCACCTCTGGGAATAGATCCAACTTCGCTTTTCTCTGGAGCCAATACTTGAAGATCTTCCTTTTTAACTTTTATACGAATAACACCAATTTGCACTTCAGCTTTTTTATCGGAAAGAGAAAGCACAGTACCGTCTTGGCCATAGCGAGGTACAAATACGTGAGAGCCTACCTCTAGCGGTAAATTGACAGCTTTAACCTCCTCCTCTGGCTGCTGTTCCTCTTCTTCAGATGCAAAGCCATCCAACCCTAACTCATCGGCCAATTTGGCTCCTATAGCTCGGCTTTCACTTACAGCAGCATTGGGATCGGCTGAAAGGCTGACCTCCAAAGCCTGAGCTGCTGTATTTTTGAGCCTCTCTTTTAATTTACTGTGTCCAGGAATTTTGGGAGCTTTGTTCTTTAAGTTGCTAACTTCGGCGCTGATACTATCCAAATTACCTTCTGTACTTTGGGCTTGCTCCCTAATGTACTGGTCAAGTTTATCTAAACGCGAATAGGTATTTTCCGGCTTGTCAGGTGTTTCTGAAACCGAATAGTCTCCAACATCTTCCTGGGCTACTTCCAATTGCAAATTATCTTCAGCCGTATCTATATTGCGCCTGCTAGTCGAAATTTCAGATTTAGGGGTAAGTCCTTCTCGCTCTTTACGATAATTAACCGCTTCTTGCAAAGCTTGAGCCAAAGCCTTTGAAGCTACAGGATTTAATTCTACAAGTTCTTCCAAAGCTTCAAATTCAACTAAAGCCCTGCTAAGTTCGGCTGCGGCTCTACGCAGTTCAACAATAGACTGACGGCGTACATTGCCCAATTGAGCCAAATTGCGACGCACACTACCAGTGAGACCGCGCAAATGACGGCGGGAAGATTCAACTAATTCTTCCGTTTCAGAGGTAGCTTTGGCGATCATTTCTGAGCACTCTCGCTGAGCGTTTTCTACTTTTTGCTCATAAGCAGAGCGCAAACGGCCCACTTGAGCTAACTGGTCACGCAAACGTTTGGCCAAACGCTCGTTAACCTCGCGCTCTTTGTCAAGTTCGCCCAATAAGCCATTAATTTGAGCGGTATTTCCACCCAAAAGTTCAACAGCTCGCCGTTCAATTTCCGCAGGTAATCCTAAGCGACTGGCTATTTTTAGAGCATTAGAGCGACCAGGAACGCCCATAATTACTCTGAAGGTCGGCGCTAAGGTATCACTATCAAACTCTACGGCAGCATTAGTCATGCCCTCACGCTGAGAAGCAAAGTTCTTCAATTCGGAAAGATGAGTAGTTACCACCGTAACGGCACCTTTGGAATGGAAATATTCCAATACAGCTTCAGCTAAGGCTCCGCCTTCGGCCGGATCTGTACCTGCTCCCAATTCATCGAGCAAAAGCAAAGTATGTTCTTGAGCATGAGGAATCATGCGTAAAACCTGATTGATATGCGCAGAGAAAGTAGACAAATTTTGCATAATACTTTGCTCATCGCCAATATCAGCCCAAACTTGCTCAAAGAAAGGAATGCAACTAGAAGAATCAGCCGGAATGGGCAAGCCGGAAATAGCCATCATAACCATCAAGCCAATAGTTTTTAAAGCTACAGTTTTGCCTCCAGTGTTGGGGCCAGTAATAATTAAGGTGCGATTATTTTCCAAATCAAAAGTCATGGGCACTACTTTGTCGCCCAAACGTTCGATAAGCAAAGGATGGCGAGCAGAAGCAATAAGCAATGACGATTTGTCTTTTACTTCAGGTAACGAAGAGTCTGAATGAGCTGCATATTTGGCAATAGCTTGCAAAGCTTCCAACCAAGCCAATTCTTCCAAGCTGTCAGCCAGCTCACGCCCGTTAGCTCCAACTAGCTCAGTTAAACTTTGCAAAATGCGCTCAATTTCAGCCGTCTCGGCCAGAGCTTTGGTACGGCTGAGGTTGCTAAGCTCAACTACAGCCAAAGGCTCCATAAAAAGTGTAGCGCCGCTGGCCGACTGGTCAATAATAAGACCGGGGAAATGGCCGCGATATTCAGCTTTAATGGGAATGACCTGGCGGCCAAAACGCGTTGAGATGACCGGATCTTGAATCATACGCGCGTACTCAGAATTGCGCAGGAAGTCGTGTAAACGCTCCTCTACACTAGCTCTAGCAGCAGCCAGCTCTTGACGTATACGTGCTAAGTTTGGTGTAGCGTTGGGAGATAGTTCTCCATCGGGAGTTATGGCTCGCGCAACTTGTTTTTCTATATCGCGAAATTGCCCCAAACGCAAAGCTTTATCACTTAAGAGAGGGTACTCCTTACTGCGAGAGCGCAAAAAAGTACCTACTTGACGAGAGAGCTGAGCTAAATGCAAGATGCCCAACAATTCCGCAGGTTGCAATGATTTGTGGCGCTGAGAAGCTTTGATAGCCGACTGAACATCACCCAAATTGTCGGTGTAAAGATTGTAACCTTTATCGACATTGAGCCGCATGGCTTCTTCTATTTCTAGCTGCCGCGTTTGTACATCTTCCAAATCAGCCAGCGGATGTAGTTCTCTTATTATGTTGGCTGCAGGTCCCCAATGAGCATATCCAGCTATTACCTCCAAAACTTGATTAAATTCTAAAGTTTTGCCGCTCTGAGCATTGATAAGTCTTATTTCATTTTCTTTTGCATTCTGTTTGTAAAAACTCATATTTTCTTCCTTTAAAAAAGATAGTACGCTTGAACTGAAAGAGCAAAAAAGCATTCAACTACTTTATTCTCCGATCGCGATAAAAAACAGAAAGTGTTTTTTTCCCCAATCGCTACTAATAAAAACAGTTCAAATACGCCTGATTTTAGCTCAATTTCATGCAGTTGTGAAGAAGCCATAATCTGTGGCCAAAGTTAACAATCAGGCGTCAGCCCAATATTATTGGAAAGTTTGTAGGCTTTTATCAACTCGGCGCGAATTGGCGCAGAACGTTATTATGCCTAAAAATAAGTTTTTTCCGCTTAAAATTAAGATGCTTTTAGCTTTGCTACCCTTGACGGTGTTTTTTGCTTTTTTCTGCTTTGCCGTCATTAAGGGTGGCGAGCAACTTTCTCTCACTCGTTCTTTAGCCATGCGCAGCGAATCACTGGGAGAATGTCTGGCTGCCATGAGTGCCGATTCATTGGCCGATCCGGGCAATTATGCAAAATCTGCTAAATTGCAAAGAAATATTTCGGTATTAGCTGAACAACGAGGCGTGAGCGCTCTGGAAGTTCTCAACAGTGCAGGCAAAGTGAAAGCCAGCTCTTTATCGGCGGAAATAGGTTCTGTTAAAAATGATGAGCAAACACGTAAAGCGCTGGGACTGTCTGTTATTCAAAGCGGCTTAGAAACTTCTGGAGAGACAGAGTGCATGGTTAGCACTGTTCCAGTGCGTTCTTCCGACAGCAGCTTAGGCATAGTCAGAGTTTATCTTGCAACCGATGAGCTTACAGCAGCTTTCAGCGGCTTAAAACGCCAGCTGTTGGGCTTGGTATTTATTCTTATTTCAGGTGCTTTGGGCTTTACAGCCTTCGTGTCTTATTTTTACGGCAATCCATTGCTCAACTTGGCTGAAGTAGCCGATCAAATGGCTCAAGGCAAATTAGAGACCAGAGCTGACCAAAACCGAGCTGACGAAATAGGTTTGGCCGCTTCCCGATTAAATCGTCTTTCCGAATATATTCAAAAACTTATAGCTTCTTCACAAGCCGAAGAAACAGAAAAGCGTGAGCGCATTCACGCATTGCGCAACTTTGTAGACGGAGTTTTAGCTGGAGACACTGAAAGTCAAGCTAAAGTTGAAGACATAGACGAATTGGGACAGCTCTCTATGAGTATCAACGAGCTGGTACGCCATATGCGCACTCTGAGCGCAGCCGAGCAAGCTTTACAAGATCGCGTCAACGAATCAGAACATATAGACGTCGGTTCTTGCCCAACTATAGGCGATTTGCCTGTAAACGGCACCTCTCCTAAGCTAGAAGAGTACGACCTTTCCGCTTCCTCCTCAACTCCACAATATTATAAAAATCGTCTCTTGCCAGACTCTGAAACTGTTATTGCCATGGCTGCCCCGGCTCCTAAGCGCTCCGAATCTTCTCAGCCTACCTCTTCTCAGCCTGTTCATAAAGACAGCCAAGAACAAGGCCATGACAACTCTTTCGTATCTTTCCAAGAAGATTACAGTTTGGCTCAAGGCGGCGAATTAAACAACTCGCAACTAGATTACGTTAATAAGCTCAGTCGTCTGGGCGCTGGAAAAACGGCCCTTATTGCCACCGGAGGTACTGAAGACTCTTATCCTTTCTTGCGTCGTATTCTGGAAGACGAAGGTTTCAGCGTTCTTTATGCTTCCACTATAGGAGAAATGCTAGAGATTACTTCCTACGCCAAAGTGGATTTGGTAATGGTCGAATTTAACGACATGGATGGTGGCAACCAACACGCTGTCAACAGATTGCGCGGTGTGCCCGGCGGAGAAGACGTTTCTGCTATCGTTTTAGAAGCTACAGAGCATACCAATGTTCCTTATGCTTCTATGCAAGGCGTGATTCAAATCATCATTCCCAATGCTGATGATGAGTTAATTAGCATGATTCGAGAAGCTCTAGCTGAGATAGTCTTAACTGGAGGCAGCAATCCTTTTATTTAGGGTAAAAAAACGAATTATAAGGAAATCCTTTTTCCTAATTGAACTCTAATTGAAAAGCACTTTCGCTTTAGGATAAAAACAGGCTATGGTGGACACGGTATTCACTTCAGACAATAATATAAGTGTGGATGAATTGCCCAATATTCCTCAGCAAGGCAATCCTACCATTTTGCTGGTGTTGGCCTTGGTGTTTGCTATTATCGGACTCTTGCTTTTGCTATGGCCTAGTTCTCTATAACTTAACAACTAATAGCATTCATTACGCAACAAGTAAGTATTTAGAGTTGCCTATATTATTTATTTTCGTTACCTATATTTTTATCACGACCGTTTTAGATGCTTAATTTGACAATAAGCGCTGTTTTTTCTATCATTCTATGAGTTTTTTTCAAGAGAAAGAGGTAAAAGAAGACAATATGTTCGCAGATTCTTTAGATATGGCCAAAGCAATAGCCGACGTTTGCTACCAAAAGCTAGGTAAAGACACAGTTGTCTTAGATATGAGCAAAGACTCAGTTCTTTGCGATTATTTCGTTATTTGCGACGCTCCTACCCGCAACCAGTTGCGCGATATTGCCGAAAATATCGATAAAAAGCTATCAGAACAGGGAATTGAGCCCAAGTCTATTCAAGGCAAAAATGACAATGCTTGGACTTTGATGGACTATAGTTCAGTAATCGTACATCTGTTTATTAGCGGCGAGCGCAGCTTCTACAACTTAGAGGGTATGTGGAAATCCGCTCCTATAGTTTACGCTCCGGATGCCGAAGAGGCCAACAAAGAAGAAAAGGCCTAGATTTACCAACCCAGCCGTAAGCCTAGGTAGTTGTCTTAAGGCAATTTCGGAAGCTATGAAAGGTTTAACATGATCGATAAGATTAGAAGAAATCCTGGCAACGCTGCAATTACTGTTATTTGCGGCATTGCCGGCGTATTCATAGGCGCTTTCTTAGTTTTTATAATCATATATTGTACTCCCTCCATTAAAATTTCTATGGAGAAAGAAGAGATTGATACCCCTCAGGCGACCACGGAAACTAGTGATAATTCCGCTCAACAAAATAAAGGGGAATCCTCTTCTGAATTTGACATCAACTACAACTCCAAGTCTAATGCCGTTATGCCCAAAGGCAGCAGCGCTGTGGCTGATGCGGTAGCCAAAGTAGCCCCTGCGGTAGTCAACATAGATACGACTATGACTACTAGAGTTTATAGCACTCACGGCTTTGGCTTTATCGATCCTTTCGATTACCAAGTTCAGGAAATTCCTCGTGGTATGGGAACAGGCATCATTGTCAGTTCTGATGGCATAGTTTTAACTAATAACCATGTTGTCAGTGGTGCCAAATCCATCAAAGTGACTTTAAGTGATAAAAGTCAGCATTCCGCTCAAATTATTGGTACCGATCCTGTCTCTGACTTAGCTATTTTACGTATCGAAAATAAAGATCGCTCCTTCCCTACAGCCTCTTTGACAAATTCGGAAAGTATGCGTATCGGAGACTGGGTAGTAGCTTTGGGCAATCCTTTAGGTGTTGGTCAGACAGCTACTCTGGGTATTCTTTCAGCCAGAAATCGCACTTTAAGCGACAGCAATGTCGATTTACGCAACTTATTACAAACTGATGCCGCTATTAACCCCGGCAACTCTGGCGGGCCGCTTATCAATCTTAAAGGTGAAGTTATTGGCATCAATACCGCTATTATTCGCTCAGCTCAGGGCATTGGCTTTGCCATTCCCGCAGAAACAGCATATACGGTTATGAAAGAGCTGCGCGATCACGGTAGAGTTTCTCGTCCTTACCTCGGTATAGCTATGGCCGATTTAAATCAGCCAGCCCGCAACTACTTAGGCTTAGATAAAAACATTAAAGGCGTTATTGTAGGTCAAGTTTTGCCCAACGGCCCTGCCAGTAAAGGTGGCATCAAGAGCAATGACGTTATAGTAAGTATCAATGGTACGGAAACTCCAACAGCTTCAGAGTTGCAATCTTTTATGCGTTCTCTGAAAGTAGGCTCTACAGTGACTATAAAACTTTGGCGCGATGGCACCGAAAAAGAAGTCAGTGTAAAACTGGAAGAGCAGCCTTCCTCTCTCTTCCGCCAGTTTAGAGAGCCTTAAGCTTAACAAGAGTAGCGTAAAGCCCCTGCCTTTAGGCATGGGGAGCATATCAACGATATGAAATGTAAAGCAGTTGACTTATGATATTTTGTAAGTCGGCTGCTTTTTTTGTAAATAATATTGGCAATATTTTAGGCATAAATAGCAATAAATATAGATATAATAGTGAGGGGAGAAAATATGAAGGAAATAGTGCTGAAAAACAGAAAAAACGGTATGGCAGTAATGCTTTGCCTTATCTTGCTGTACGCGGCGGCGATTACAGGGTT
>SFMI01000063.1 GCA_004554425.1 Candidatus Saccharimonadota bacterium
TAGTTCTAGATTCTCCCAATAAAGCTCTAACATTGTTATTTTCTAGAATTGAAGCGGCATTATCTTTCAAATCCTTATACATATTTATTTTTAAGAAAGAAAAAATACCAATTTTACAATCTTTAGAAACATGCCAATCTAACTTTGCAAGTAAAGAAACAACCTTATCTACATATTCGTCAAAGGTTTCGTCATCATAATTGGGAAGCTTTATGCCATATTCGGCAGTTAATTTATAGGCAAATGTTGGGTTAACAACAATATCATCTCCAGTCGATTTTATATAAATAGGAGCTACAGGAGACTCTTGTTCTAAACTAACCGGTGCCAATAAAATTGGAGCAGCATAAGAAGTTTGTGCCGATTCACTCTCAGTCCAATGGATAAATCCCAAAGCAATATAAACAACATTTACACCAGTTTCTTCAATAAATGCTCTAGATTTTTTGCTGATATTTCTAAGAGCAGTTATAGGATTGGCGCTCCCGTTGTATACCAACAACTGTTTTTGATTTTTTATGCGCGAAGAATATTTGGAGATATAACGTTCACGTGCATTTGTATCAACAATATTGTGTTCTCTTTGGTTGCTTTCTTGAGGCTCATCACTGTCAGCAATTTTAGGATCAAAAACTTCTAATTGACTATTATCCTCAATAGCTTTAAATAAAATTGGCGCCGATGGAAGCACTATTTCTGCGGAGGAAGAGGCTGAATCTTTAAAATTAATTAAATTATTACTCTTACCCGTATCAAGAAGTAAATTTGCCCATTTATTCAGCTTATCAATATCCATTTTGAGCCTAAAACCTCCGTTTATACAAAAAAATCACACTCACAAGCCTGAACAGTTCTTAATAGCATAAACGGATCAGAACATTAACAGGCTAATATAATTAGCAAAATTGCACGATTTAGAGCAATAGAATCGACATTAGACTACTCATTCCTTGTTCCAAAAATGTCGCACGCATAAAACATCGCAATAAAATAGAGTTCAAACTTAGTACAAAGTTTGAACTCTCTTCACCTGGGTTTATATCTATAGTGAAAGATATCGCAATCAAGGGAGCGCAGTCAACTCTGAAGCGCTCCCCTATTTCTTTTATTCAGCAAGTTTGAAAACCAATTGGAAGTTATCATCGTCACCATTTTTGCTTGACGAGCTGCTGCCAATCATGCCTTCAGCCTCGCGAGCGGCTAATTCGGCGCGGTCTTCTTCGCTGACATCGATAAGCATACGGCTGCCTTCAGGAAATTCACCATCAATAACTTTATCGGCCAACGGATCTTCGATCATTTGCTGAATAGCGCGGCGCAAAGGACGAGCACCATACTGAGGCTCGCGACAAGAAGCTACCAAAGCGCGTTTAACGTCTTGGGAAACTTCAAAATCGCGATGGTTCGTGCCAAGCTCTTTACACACTTTAGCCAACATAATATCGACAATTTTAAGCAAGTCTTCATTTTCCAAACTATGGAAAACTACCGAAGCATCTAAACGATTTAAAAATTCCGGCTTAAAAACTTGTTTAGTCTCCTCTAAAACGCGCTTTTTCATGCGCTCGAAGCGCACTTGGGGCGAGCCTTCATCACGGTTGCCGCGCAAGCCCATATTTACACTGGGATCGGGATTGGCAAAACCGATATTGGAAGTAAGAATAACTACTACATTTTTAAAGTCGACTACGTGGCGCTTAGAATCGGTCAAGCGGCCTTCATCCATAATTTGCAACAAAACGTTGAAAATATCGGGGTGAGCTTTTTCAATTTCGTCAAACAAGACAACTGCATAAGGCTTGCGACGGACAGCATCAGTCAACTCGCCTCCTTCATCGTAACCTACATAGCCGGGAGCTGCACCATACAAACGCGAAACCGTGAATTTTTCCGAATATTCGGACATATCCAGGCGGATAAGCGCATTTTCATCATCAAAAAGGAATTGCGCCAAAGTGCGAGCCAATTCGGTTTTACCTACGCCAGTTGGGCCTAAGAAAAGGAAGGAACCAATGGGCTTATTGGGATCTTTTAAGCCGGCTCGAGCTCTCTTAATAGCGCGGCTAACAACCTTAATAGGTTCATCTTGCCCCACTACGCGTTCATGTAAAATTTGCTCAATATTACTTAAACGGGCGGCTTCATTTTGGCTGACACTATTTAAAGGCACACCAGACATAAGCGAAACAACATAAGCTACAGTATCAGTTTTAACTACAGGACGATCGCTTTTAGCTTCGGCAGAATGTTCGCGGCGTTCTTGCCAATCGGCTTCCAAACGGTTCAAAATATTACGGGCCGATTCTTCTTTCATGCGCAATTCGTCAGCCAATTCGTAATCTTGTTCGGCCAAAGCTTCATCACGTTTGCGCACTAAATCACGCAATTCAGAAGCTTTATTTACCAGATCTTGCGGTTTATTAGCTTTAGCCAAACTGACGCGGCTGCAAGCTTCGTCTATAACGTCGATAGCTTTATCGGGCAGCAAACGATCGGGTAAGTAGCGATTGGAAAGGCGCACTGCCTCACGAATAGCTTCTTCGGAAATGTCTACATTGTGGAAACTTTCGTAACGATCGCGTAAACCTAAAATTATGCGGCAGGCTTCTTCTTCAGTAGGCTCTTTTACATCGACAGTTTGGAAACGACGCTCTAAGGCCGGATCTTTTTCGATATATTTGGTATATTCGCCCACAGTAGTAGCGCCGATACATTGGAACTCACCACGAGCCAAAGCGGGCTTCAAAATACTGGAAGCATTTAAGCCTCCTTCAGAATCACCAGCACCTACTAAGGTATGAATTTCATCAATAAAAAGAATGACTTTAGACTTGGCATTGGTCAGTTCTTTAAGAATTTTGTTTAAGCGATCCTCAAAGTCTCCACGATAGCGAGTGCCAGCTACCAAACCGGAAAGGGACAAAGAGCAAACTCGCATACCCTTAAGTTTATCGGGTACCTCTCCGCTGACAATACGCTGAGCCAAGCCTTCCACAATGGCAGTTTTACCAACACCAGGATCGCCAATCAAGACAGGATTGCATTTGGTACGGCGGGACAGCACCATAATGACGCGTTCCAGCTCATTATAGCGACCAATTAAAGGATCGAGCTTGCCATCTTGCGCCAGCTTGGTAAGGTCACGACAATAACTGTCTAAAACAGGAGTTTTAGCCGAAGATTTTTTGCCAGAAGTAGTGTTAGAAATGTAGTTGCGCGATTTGTCCTCTTCTTCACCTTTGAGCAACATAGCCTTAAGATCGCTTCTTAAGCTCTTAAGATCGAAATCTGGCAAACTTTTTAAGATCTCATTAACAACTTCGGTTTCTTCAGGATAATCTTCGGCTACTTTTAAGATGGCCAGTAAAATGGCTTCGCAACCGACAGCGCTGCGCTCATAGCGACGCGAGCATTTGAAAGCCTCTTGGATGATAAGCTTAGCCGCCTGAGTAAACATCATGCCTTGGCTGATATCGTCGTCGGCCTCACAATGCTCAAAAGCGAAATTGTGCAAAAGTTCTAAAGTTAAACCATGTTTTTCTAAAATGTCGCTAACGGTACTTTTGCTATTGGCCGCCAACCCCATCAAGAGATGCTCAGGGCCAATAGAATTGCTTCCTAAAGCCTTAGCCTCCTCACGAGCGAATACTATTGACATTCTGGCTTCATCTGAAAACGGTTCCATCCCCATAACTTTCTCCTCGATATAAAACTAAAACTTATAATATTTGGGCGATCTATTATTTAATAATTCCAAAATTTGGCTTAACTTTCTCAATATCTGTCCGGCCTCCTTTTTTAGGCATTTTAGGCTAAGTACTTGCAACGCCTAAAAAGGCAATAACCTGGGCTGAACATCCTTTTAGCGCGAAGAGACAATCCGCACAGCCTCACCCACAGGCTCAAAGCTAAGCTTAACTGACACTCGTCCAGCAGCCAAAAGGCACGCTTGGCCATTTTGCAACCTTTCTGAGTGGCCGTGCAAAGAAACTTGCAAAGCACCGCGAGTACAGACAATTATTTCCGGGAAAAGCGGATCGGTAAGCCAAGCGCTTACATTATCCTTGGCTTTAAGCACTTCCAAACGGAAATGCTCAGCTTGAAGCAACACTTTACCGACAGTTGGCGGAAAAGATAGCCCGACCAAGTCTGACGTTCCTTTTTTGTCCAAATTCACCGGCCAACAATCGCGCAAAACGGCAGCCGCTTCCTCACGATGCAACTGACGCGGCCGCCCGTCCAGCCCCAAGCGATCCCAATCGTAGAGACGGTAAGTCAATTCGCTGCTCTGTTGCACTTCCAAAACAGTAATTCCAGGCCCCAAAGCGTGGATTAAACCCGGCCTCAAACAAAGACAATCGCCAACTGTCGGCTTTATTTTGCTCAAAAAATGCAGCATTTCCGCCCCAGCAACCTTTAAGAAATCATGGCAGCGGCTGTGCGGATGGACACCTAAAATTAACTCTGCTCCAGGCTCACTCTGAGTAACATACCAGGCTTCTTCTTTACCTTGAGCAGAGCTGCCACTTAAGCGGCGGGCCCAGCTGTCATTGGGATGCACTTGGACAGACAGCCAACGTTCGGCCCGCAGCCATTTTATAAGCAGAGGAAAACGATCTTCGGCCTGGCCTTTTATATTGCCCAGGCAAGAGGGAAAGCGTCGATAAAGTTCATCTAAGGACAAACCAGCATAAGGGCCATTGTCCACTTCCTGAGCGCCGCCCACAATCCACACTTCACCAATGGGCTCGGCAGCTTGAGCTACCAGCGGACATAAAGTGGCCAGCGTTTTCCCTCCCCAAACGCGCGGCGATAAATACGGCTTAAGTATTAAAGGATACAGAAACATTCAGTCCTCAACTTTTGAGGGCCAAAATTTTGTAATAGTTGTTGTTTTCCTCTGCAGCAAAATATTTTTTGGCACTTGTAACTGACAGGCGCAGCTAATTATGCTAATATCAAAGAGCGCCACTTAAGTTTTTTCGGCGTTATACGCTACATTTTAGCTGCCAAAAATTATCGTGATCGCGGGAGGAACATGTATATGCGCAGACGTTTTTCAATTTTTATAATAGTTTGCCTCAGCTTATTTACTTTATTAGCTTGTACTCAGTATACTCAAGCTGGACAAGAGAAGAACTATGGCAAGTTGCCCAAAATTACTGGCAAAAGTTACGACGGCACAATAATTGACACTTCCAAATATACCGGAAAAGTACTTATCGTCGATTTTTGGGCAACTTGGTGCCCGCCTTGCCGTAAAGAGATTCCCGGCTTTATCGCTTTACAAAAGCAATATGGCTCTAAAGGTTTGCAAGTTGTGGGCGTCTCCTTTGATGAGGAAGAAACTGAACACAAACAATTTACTAAGCAAGAGCGCTTGAACTATCCTTCTATTTTAGGTAAAGACAACGCCGCTGCCGTCAATGCTGTAGAAAAGAAAATTGGCCCTATTGAAGGTATTCCCACTACGGTTGTTGTCGACCGTCAGGGAAATATCAAATATGTCCACGTCGGTTATGCCGATAAAGCTGAATTTGAAAAGATTATTAAGAAATATCTATAAGTAACAAAAATACTAGGCGGCTGCGCTTTTTAGAGTGCAGGTACCGAATTTGCCAACCTGTAATTGTATCAACAATTATAAAAACAACAAAAAAAATGCCCGACTTCTTCATTAAATTGGAAGTTCGGGCGTTTTTTGTTACTGTCCATCATGAACTGCACCACAACGAAGCTTTTTCAAACTAATGCCAAGTTATCGTTGCCGCAGCTCAGTGACAACGTACTACAGATAATACTTTTTGACGAAAGCTAAAGTTTTGTCATCGAGCTCATAAACCAAAGGCTTACCGGTAGGGATTTCTACATCCATAATTTCTTTGGTACCGATATTTTCAATATATTTTACCAAAGCTCTAATACTGTTGCCGTGAGCAGCGATAATGCATTTTTTGCCAGCTAAAAGGGCGGGCTTAATGTCGGAATTCCAATAAGGAACTACGCGGTCTACGGTGTCAAGCAAGTGCTCGGTGCAAGGAAGCTGATCGGGAGTAAGATCCTTGTACTTAGGATCGTTGCCAGGGAAGCGCTCGTCGCTCTTATCTAATGCCGGAGGACGTACATCGGCACTGCGACGCCAAATGTGAACTTGCTCAGCACCGTATTTGGCGCGGGTTTCGTCTTTGTTGAGACCTTGCAAAGCGCCGTAGTGACGCTCATTTAAACGCCAGCTGTAGTGAATGGGAATGTTGCTCTCGCCAAGCTCGTTGAGAATGAGTTCCAAAGTGTGGTTGGCTCTCTTCAAAACGGAAGTGAAAGCTTCGTCAAATGTAAAACCGTTAGCTTTAAGCAAGCGGCCAGCTTCTTGAGCTTCTTTGATGCCGTTTTCGCTAAGATCAACATCGGTCCAACCAGTGAAACGATTTTCTAAGTTCCACATGCTCTGGCCATGGCGCACCATAACAAGTTTCATGGTAAAAACTCCTCTAAAAAAATATTTGTAAACTGACAGGGGCTCCAATACGACCAAAAGTCAGCCAAAACCTGCCGATTATTTTTCTTCGTAAACGCTTAACATTATTGCACCTTGCTGCTTAGCGCCTAACTTATCTTTGACTAAACATATTGCTTAAGCAGGACAAAAAATTAACTCTGCCAAAATTTCTCAGCGGCAGCTTGGCCGTTTTTTTGTGGCCAAACGCCATTTTATCTTTTTGCGCCTTAAGTGCGCAGTGAAGGCGGCCCTTTTTATGCGTATAGCTATCGGAACAACCCACGGGGTTATCGTCCTAAAAGAAGGACAGACAGAAATGGACACCTGGACTTTAGTATCTCACGCTCACCAAGGACGCAATATCCAAGCCATTTTAACCGATCCACGTGGTTCTATTTTGGCAGCTTCTTCACAAGGCTCCATTCATAAAACTAAAGACGGTGAAAATTGGATGACTACCGTAGAAGGTTTGGATGGACTAAATATTACTGCCATAAGTTCTCACCCCAAATCTCCCATAGTTATGTATGTGGGCACCCAACCGCCTTCAATTTACAAGAGCAAAACCGCCGGCTTGCGTTGGAAAAAGTTGCCCAGTTTCAATCAGCTTCCCAGCTCAGACAACTGGGTCTACCCGGTACCTCCTTATCGCGCTTCTGTAACGAAGTTGCGTCAACATCCACTTCACCCCAATGTAGTTTTTGCCTCGGTAGCTCAAGGCGGTTTTATGGGCAGTTTGGACGGCGGCCTCACTTGGACCGAGCGCCCCGTTAGTGTAGGCAAAGAAGTAAACGATTTTGCTATTCATGCGCTGGCTCCCAATCGTATTTTTTCAGCTACTTCAGCCGGTCTTTTCCGCTCTAACGATTTGGGCTCTACTTGGCAGCAACTCGAGCACGGTTTGCCTTACAGTTTTGCCCGCCGTATAGCTATTGCTCCTTACAACCCCAATTTAATTATGGCCAGCCTCAGCCAAATGCGCGACGACAGCGGCGCCCAAATTATCGTTTGCTCTCAAGACGGCGGCGACACTTGGCAAGTCAAAAACGTGGGGTTACCCTCTTTAAATAATCAGCGCATAACTTCAATCAGCGCTTTGAAAGATAATATTTTCGCCTTCTCTACCTTAACTGGCAATGTCTATCTAACTACCAACGGCGGCGATTTATGGCGAGCTATTTACTTAAGTAAAAACACTATCAATATTATTCAGCTTATGCCCAATTAAGTGGCCGCACTTCTTAGTGGACACATTTTAATAAGTCTGCACAATTAAAATATTTAATTATGCAGGCTTTTTTATTTTCAGTGTAAAAGTTAGGCTTCCGATTTTAGTACTGTACAGGTGAAAAAGAATGTCCGTTTTACGTCCCTTCCGCGCTTTACGCCCCCATCCTAAGTATGTAGCTCAAGTAGCCGAAGTTCCTTACGATGTAGTAGATCGCCAAGAAGCCAAAGCTTTGGGTGAAGGCCATCCTTTGAGCTTTATCCATGTTTCCCGCGCCGAAATTGATCTTCCCGATTCCGTAGACGCTTACGATCCTTCCGTCTATGCCAAAGCTGCCGAGAACCTTAAGAAGCTCTGTGACGAAGGCGCTCTGTTCTTAGACGAAACTCCCGCTGTTTACGTATACCAGCAGCAAATGGGCGACCATGTCCAGACCGGTATCGCCGCTACCTTCTCTGTCGATGAGTATGATAACAATCTCATTAAAAAACACGAGAAGACCCGCAAAGCTAAAGAAGATGATCGTACCAACCACATCATCACTACCAAAGCTCAGACCGGCCCCGTTTTCCTTACTTACAAAGCTCGCCCAGAAATTGACGCTATTGTCAATAAAGTGATCGCCACTGAGCCCTTATATAATTTTGTTGCTCCCGATGGCATTCGCCACACCGCTTGGAAATTGGAAAATTACCAAGACTTGGTTGAAGAATTTGCCAAGATTCCCGCCCTTTATATTGCTGACGGTCATCATCGCGCCGCTTCTGCCAGCCGTACCAGAGCTAAACTTCGTTCCGAAGATCCAAACTGGAAGGGCACCGAAGCTGCCAACTTCTTCTTAGCCGTAGCTTTCCCTGACGATCAGCTTAAAATTATGGCTTACAATCGCGTAGTGGCCGACTTAAATAACCACAGCGAAGAAAACTTCTTAGCCGAGCTTAAGAAGGTTGTACCTGTAGCCGAAAATGCTACTCCTGAGCCTCAGAAAGACGGTCACGTCAGCATGTACTTAGGCAAAAAGTGGTACGATCTCGATCTTACTCCTCTCAAAGAAAAAGCTGCCACTCCCGCTCAGAAGTTGGACGCTGCTGTCTTGCAAGACAACGTATTGAATCCTCTGTTAGCCATTGACGATCCGCGCACCAACGAGCGTATCGACTTTGTAGGCGGTATCCGCGGTACTGGTGAATTGGTAAAGAGAGTAGACGAAGGACGCGCCAAAGTAGCTTTCTCTATGCGTCCAGTAAGCTTAAAAGAACTTATGGATATTGCCGACGCCGGCGAAATTATGCCTCCCAAGTCCACTTGGTTCGAGCCCAAATTGCGTGACTCCATCGTCAACCACGCTTTGGCTTAATATGTAGATATTGCGTTTAGTGATAGAAACTAAACGCATTTATATAAGGCAAAATCCCTTCCGCAACAAAAACTGCCGAAGGGATTTTTATAATAAAGCTGCAGAGGCGATTTTTTTCATTATATTTTTCTCCACTTAAGATCAAGTTCTTTAAGCGCTTTCAAAGAGGCCAAGGCGTTGGGGAAGCCGACATAGGGCAAGCATTGAATAATAGCGGCTGTTACTTCTTCTTTAGTGTTGCCAGCTTTAATAGCGCCTTGAATATGGCTTTTAAGTACGGAAGTTTGGCCATTAGTTACTAATACGGCTATAGTCATAAGTTCACGAGTTTTCAAATCTAAGCCGCGACGCGTGTAAATATCACCAAAGCAAAATTCAGTTAAAAATCTAGCTACTTCAGAGCCCATATCATCAGGTAAACCTCTCATAGCTTCAGCAATCTCGTTACCGTAAAGAGGTTGCTGAATGGCTGCGCCTTTTTGGTGACGATTTTCTTCAGTAACAGTAGCACTAGCAGTAAGTTCACTTTCCAGGCCGCGCTCTTTGATAACTTCGTTAAAGACACCTATAGCATTAAGCGTTTTGGGAAAACCGGTGAACTACCCATCACCTACAGGTGATGGGCTTCTAAGGAGCTAACGCTCCTATTTAAGAAGTTTGATATTTAAGTTTCCACCTATCGCTAGGCAACCCTTATTCTTACGGGCGTGTCCACTTCGCCCCTACCGTATAGGATATTC
>SFMI01000064.1 GCA_004554425.1 Candidatus Saccharimonadota bacterium
CAACCCAAACAGAGTCGATAGGATCACTCAAAATGAGTACTTCAATACCCTTAGCTTTGAAAACTTCCATTTGCGGAGCTTTAGCTAAACGCTCACGATTTTCGCCAGTAATATAATAAATATTCTCCTGGCCCTCTTTCATACGAGAGACATAATCCTTAAGGGTAGTTAACTCAGCCGAATTAGTAGAATCAGCCAACATAATATCCAAAATTCTCTCGCGGTTGGAAGAGTCGTTGTACAATCCTTCTTTAAGCACCTTACCAAATTCGTGCCAGAATTTGCGGTACTCTTCAGGCTTTTCTTCCAACATGTTCTTAAGGACACTTAAAACCTTGCGAACAATGCTCTTATTTATAGCCTTAATCTGACGATCTTTTTGCAAAATTTCTCGAGAGACATTAAGAGAAAGATCGCTCGAATCGACTACGCCACGCAAGAAGCGAAGGTAAGGAGGCAAAAGTTCTTCGCAATCGTCCATGATAAAGACGCGCTTTACGTAAAGTTGGATACCTCTCTTGCTCTCTGGCATATACAAATCGAAGGGGGCTTTGGCTGGAATGAAAAGCAAAGCCTGGAACTCAAATGTGCCTTCACCCTTCATAGTGATAACTTTTAAAGGATCTTGCCAGTCGTGAGCTATACGACGATAGAAGTCATTATATTCCTTAGGCTCGACTTCACTTTCAGGACGAGCCCAAAGAGCCTTCATGGAGTTGAGAGTTTCTAACTCTTGCTTTTCAACCGTTTTAGGCTCTTCGCCATCTTTTTCGGCAGGAATGGTTTCCCGTTTGGTAACCATCATCTCAATAGGATACGAGATAAAATCGGAATAGCGCTTTACTAAATCACGTATAACCCATTCTTGAGTATAATCGGCTAACTCGTTTTCTTCGTCGGCATCTTTCAAATACAAAGTAATGGAAGTGCCCTGAGGAAGCGGACCGGCCTCTTCAATAGTATAAGAGCCATCTCCAGCAGATTCCCAACGATAGCCTTCCTTATCTCCGAGCTTGCGAGTTTCGATAACGGCTTTCTTGGCAACCATAAACACAGAGTAGAAACCTACACCGAATTGTCCAATCAATTCGGCAGCTTCGGATTTGTTTTCGGTAGCTTTTTGTAAAAACTCGGCAGTTCCAGAGCGAGCAATGGTGCCGATTAAGCCTTTAAGATCTTCGGCATTCATACCGATACCGTTATCGATAACTTTCAAAGTGCGTTTTTCGGTATCACGCTCAATAGTAATGTGTAAATGGGAAAGATCAGCTTCCAAGTCTGAATTTTTTAATGCTTCCAAGCGCAATTTATCCAAAGCATCAGAAGCATTGGAAAGCAACTCACGTAAAAAGATTTCCTTATTGGAATAAATTGAATTAATAACTAAATTTAAAAGCTGGCGAGCCTGAGCTTGAAATTCGTATGTTTGCGCAGCCATAGCTAGAACCCCATCAAATAAAAATTTTCAACAAACGATACTTCAGATAGCAAATCTCACACTATCTAAAGTATCTCCCCCCTACAACGAGGATAAAACCTACCGCCCTCTATTATAGCCACTCTTCATTTTATTAACGTTAGAATTTATCCAATTGGATCATATTTTTTATCTCTTAAAAAGCAAAAAAAATAGACGTTCCCGACTATATAGTCGAAAATGTCTACTCTAAACGACCTGTGCGCTCAACTTATATTTTTCTCACTTTGCGCAAGAAAAAAATACGCGAGCGCACTGCCTCAGTTGAGAATTACTTCTCTACGATGGGCTTAGCAACCACGGGGTTGACCGGATCCCAAACGATGAACTTAGCATCTAAGTTCTGTATGCCTCTAGACTCAATGCGGACGCGCACTTTGTCATATTTACGCTCGCGGGGGAAGCTGTAATTGTCGCTCAATCTAGCGTTCTTGCGGGTAGCTAAAAGAGTACCATCAGGAGCGTAGAAATATACATCTAAATTCTCAATGGAATTGTAGGTGCGACCGGTGCCCAATAAGGTCTCACCGGGAGCAGCGGGCTCCTTGTGAATCATAGCCTTGGGGGCTTCGATTCTCCAAGAAGTACCGTTTACTACATCAAATTCGACGTAGCTCTTTTCATAGAAGAAGAAACTGGTATTGTAAGAGGGATACTCATAAACACTATAAGTGTAAGGACCGAACTCAGTTACTAAGTTCACGGTCTTCATGCTCTCATCCGCCATAGCCGGCGCAGCACCTACCGCTAGGCAGCCCAGCGACAAAGTGGCCAGCAGGAAGAGTGTGGCTGTGAATTTACGCATTTAGCCTACTCCACTCGCTTTCTCGGCCCTCAAGGGCCATCTCAATGTTGACGGGACCATTTTTGACAGCCCCAAAAACGAAACTGCCGAACACAATTCCTTACGTTTCGTGAAGGACAGCCCGCCATAAGTAGTTCAACAACGAACCTTCGTGATTGGTTCTACAGCCCCTATTGTTCTCCTTCCGCTCGCTCAAAAAGCCTTTCAACGTCCAAAAAAGTTGTCTACAGCCAGACAGGATATAATAGGAATATTATTGCTTTTTAGAGTGGAAACAAGATTTTGTAACTTTCCACTGTCACCTTTAAAAAAGAAGCGCAATACTCCAGGATCATCTTCTTTTTGCAACACATCAAATACATCTGGAGATTCATTTAAGCATATAATGGCATCGTCTATTCCGGTATCCCAAATTTGCAATTGTACTAAATTATATTGTCCAATTTCTTGCACTATTTGAGGATAAAGACCGTGTACAAAGACTTCATTTTCACCGACAATAAATAATTGGCTATACAGTAAATTTAAATTAAGCAAATTTTCTGAAGATAAAAGAATAGCTTTACCCGTATTGCGAATTTGATTAAGTATATCGATAATTTTTTGCCAATTGCGGAAATCGCTGCCTCTAAAAAGATCTTCTATCACAAGTAAACGAGGACTATGTACCAAGGCTCCGGCTATGCTTATACGTTTGCGCAAGCTTGGGTCGCTAATTTTGGCAATTTGCTCATCTTTATATTGAGCTATTTGAGCAGTCTCTAAAGCCTCATAAATAGCATAAGGCCGGTAATGCTTATCTACATTGTACAGTTCAGCAATGATAGCTAGCTGTTCCCAAACAGTAAGTTCTTCATAAAATTCTGATTTATCGGGAACAACTCCTAACAAATATTTAGCGCCAGAAGAAGTATTTATATGTGCCCCGATACTAATATTATTGTGGCGTGAAGCTTGTATACCAGCTACAGTTCGTAACAAATTAGCCGAGGATCTTAAATTTTGGCTAATAACTACCCCAATATCACCCGCTTCCAAAACAAACGAAATGGGAGCTTTTAAAGCGATATTGTTCCCCCAGCGTACTAAATTGCGAACTTCCAGAATAGGAATACCCATACGCTATTCAATAGTATCGCGATTAGTCACGTTGTCGGCGTCATCATACGTATTGCCGCCTACTACATTTTCATTTCTGGGGGTTATTTCTTCTGCGGCCACAGCGTTGTCAGCAGCGTATTCAGTTTTGTGAGCATGGCGACGCATCGAAGAGACTGTTATATCGGAGCCTGGACGAATAATAGCCGGCGAAGGGGCAACCGCTGCACGAGGTGAAGATTCGGGATGGTTACTGCCTGCAACATAAGAAGCGGACACAGGTGTTGGCCCGGCTCCAGGAGCATTTTTTTTGGGAGCTTTCGATACGGGAGAAGGTGCAGGTTGATAAGCAGCTGTGTCATAAGCACGCGTAGGTCGAGAAGCGACTTTAGCTTTTACCTTAGGCTGAGCGCTATAAACAGGACGGACGGCGGCACGATGCGCAGGCACAGCTACACGCGGCTGAGAAAAAGTTTTGGAACTATGATGCACAGGAGCAGCTACAGACTGAGGAGCAATAGCTACAGGAGCAGCAGAAACAGGTTCAGCCGCACTATTGTCTGCTATTGCAGTGTAACTATCAGTAGCTGAATCTCCTTCAGCAACAGTTTCACTGTAATCGTGATGAGCAGTGGTTTCATCAGAAGCAGAATTATAACTTTCTTCAGAAACAGACGGTTGCTCCTCAGTATAATTGTCTTGAGCGGAACTATCTTCCATAGCTAAGGTACTCTCAGGTAAGTTGTACCCTTCACGGTATTTATTTACCGCAGCTTGAGCTTTTTCTAAATCGATATTTTTTACTTCCAGCCGCCCTCGACTACTACGATAAGCGATATTTTGAGAGCTCAGTACGGTACAAGCCTCTACTGGACTAAAATCGCCCAAGGGTAAGACGACCCACTCCTCTTTCACCGTCGCCTCTGCAACTGTAGCAGAACTTGAAGGTGAAGGGCTAACTTTAGCTTGTTGTTCGTCATCTCCACTTCCACAAGTAATAAAAGACAAACAAATGAACATCAGCAAGATAATAGCCGCCACAACACCGACTAAATGCAAATTAACTTTTTGCATTATAGCTCGCAAACGCTCAATATTGGGGATACGCTCTTCTAAGGCATTTTCTACAATAACGGAAGTGCGACTGGGAGAGGCAAAAAGATTGCGCAATATCGGAGGCATAGTCCAACGGCTGCTATCTGCGGCAGATAGTCCCTCAAAATCGTGTTCAACTTGTTTTATAAGCTGAATCTCTTTGCCACAATCGCTACACATAAATATGTGCAAACGAATATTGCGCTGTTCTTCCTTGCTCTGTCGCCTATCATTGACAGAATAAAAAAACAATTGCTCATGAGTAGGATGAGCATCATAAACAGGCTTAAATCCACTCTTAGCCAATTCGCTCAGAGGACGCATCAAATCATGCAGACGTCGAACCTCGTCACGGCAGAATTGACATTCAGTTAAATGGGCCTCTACTTCGGCGCGATTCGCTTTAGCCAAGGAACGCTCCGCATAGGGTACCAACATAGCCTTTATATATTCGTTTTGGCAAACTTCTGCGCTATTTTTCTTGGGTCTCACAATATTTCTACCATCCAGCTATAGTCGAATCTGTCTAAAAAATACATTTTTGCAGTGCATGAAAAAGCAGAAAGCCTTTAATTGGAGCGTTGCTCGCTACCTAAACTTAACAAACCACGCAGAAGGCGCAAGCCGATCTCTCCAGCGGAAGTAACCTCCAATTTTTGGCACAATTCTGCAAACGAACAATTGGCAAAATAGCGCATAACTACAGTCCGATAGGCTTCTAAATCAGTAGCGGCCAATTTTTTTAAACCAAAAGTCAAAGCCTGAGCCTTACGCGACAACTGAGCAGGGGCTGTCGGTGCAGCAGAGACAGGTTCTTTTTCCGGCACATCTTCAGAAGGACTTAGAGCTGGAGCTAAATGCATATTATTTCTGGGAACTCGCGAAACGGCGGCTTTGACTCCAGAATCAGTACGCAAAAGCTGAGCCTGACTAGAAGAACTTCCTAAGGTTCCGACGCGCCTGGTCTCGGAGCTTCCAAAACTAGCAATTCCAGACGGACTCTCACTCTGGCGCATATATACAGGTCCTCTAACCCCTCCAGATTTAGGAGCAGAAATGCGCTCACGATTTACGCTCTCTTCTTTGCCACTAAAACTTCTAGCAGCCGGAATACCAGATATTCTCATTTTAGGTTTGGGAATATCTTCAAAAAAGAGACTGTCTTTATTTTGGCCATTATAATCCTGACTTTTATAATTGGCTGATGTAGAGGCTTTGTGCCCTGGTTCATCATCTAAGAAAAGACTCCGTCCCTGGCTAACATCTTTAGAATTGTCGTCATTAACCTTAGGCAATTCTAGAGAATTTTGGATGCGCTTAGCAAAAGGTTCTGCACAATGGCTATAAAGGTAAAGACGGATACCTTTGCTTAAATCTATATCGGCAGCGTTATTGACAAAGTCAGTAAAAAAACTGTTAAGAAATTCCTTGCGACGACCGCCATTGCTAATTAAAGCAGGCGCAATTCCCCCTCGCTCGCTGGCTCTTTCTTGCAAATCTCGTTTTTCCAAGGCTACCAAGAGGCTTTCAACGTAGGGATAGAAAGTACGCACTAAAATTTCGGCAGCTTCTTTATCGCCGCTCTTAAAGCGGCTGATCATTTCCGAAGTAGTCGCAGCCTCCTCACGCTTCAGTAGCTCGATCAATTTAGTTTTAGATTCTTCATCGAGCGTTTGGCGCTCATCATCTGATAAGTTAAAGTTATTTTCTGTCGAAGCGTTGATGTTTATTTTAGGCAACCGTTCCAAATAATCGATATCGCTCATAGTATCATTCCTGAAGAAAACATTCCCTTCTAACTTCGACACTAGCAAGCAGTGTTCCTTATTTTTTACATTAACCGCCTTATATAAAAAATTTGAAACAGCACAGCAAATATTGTACAATTTCGCCTGGTACTTGTTGTTTTTAGCGATAAAAAAGTGCTGCTTCTTCATTCGCTTCTGACGGCTGGTGCGTCTTTGCAAAGGAACCGAATAAGCCTTGAACCACAATTCTAAGTTATTAGGCGGTCTTTTAGGCCTCGCTGTCTGTTTTAATGTTTGTTCAGCATCTTCAGCTAAGTCTCCCGATACAACTCACAACCATTCAAAAACTTGGCTAGCTCAAAACTTTGAATTGCCAGGCGATCTTGATATAAATGAAGACGAGCCTTCTTCGGTCAACAAGTCTCCAATTTCGCTTCCCCCATCAACTCCAAGCGAAACCACGTCAGTCCGTTCCTTGCCTGCTGCCGACACTAAGAACTCGGCCCCAGCGGCGTCTTCTACGAACCAAGCGGTGACACTTCCAGCCACAGAAGGAGACCGCCCAGTTATCACAGGAGCCCCTGCCACTCCTTCTGCCACTTGGCAATCTATTCCAGCTGCCAAAATTGACTCTCCTGAAACTCAAGAAGAGATTTCTCCAGAGCCCAATATATTTTCTGAAGACGAAGACTTGGGAATTACACGTCCAGAATTGGCTCTTATTTCTTTCGACAATCGCGGTTTGTTGAAGCCAACGGCTCCTCCACTCCCTTTAGAGCAAAGTCAACAAATAATTTTTAATCCAGAAGTACTGTTTAACGCCAAAGCTACAGAAAATTTAACTGACCTCGAAAAAGCGGCTTTTATCAAAAATCTAGCTCTCTTTATGCAATCAGATTACGCCTCCAAAGTAATCCTACCGCGAAAAGTTCTCGTTGTCCGCCAAGAAGGCAAAAACTTGTTCGGCCATTTATATGATTTGGAACTTTTAGACGAGCGTGAAGTGCGAGCTCCATTGGCCAAAGGTAAAGGATGGCAAAATTTATGTGATCAAGCTCTCCAGGAGTGGGGCGGACTCCATGGAGTGGTAGTCAACATGGAAAGCAAACAATACCATCAACCGGGAGCGACACATCTTTCTTTAAACAGCCGCCTCTACGCTTTTAAGGATGAGAAATTAGCTAAACGAAAAGGCTACGAGCCATGTGCAGTTTGTTTTCCCAAGGCTGATCCTTACCTAAGCATGAGTAAACAAGACAGAGAGCTTTCTAAAGAGGGGGCCTCCCAAGTCCAAAGCCGTTACAGTCTAAGCCAAGATTCAGAGGCCATAAGCAGAGTGCAAAAAGTTGGCCGACGACTCTTAGAAGGGAATGGCTTTTCTCCAGACTTGTGCGACTTTGTCGTGCTTAACTCTCCGGAAGCTCAAGCTCTTTCTGTGCCCGGAGGGCCGATTTTTGTTACTTCCGGTCTTTTGAAAATATTGGAAAGTGACGATGAACTGGCTGCCGTTTTGGCTCACGAATTTGCTCACATATTGCACAAACACGGCAGTGCTAGCAAGATGCGCGGTAACATATCTAATATTCTAGGTACAGTTATGCGCTATACTACCCGCAGTTATTGGGGATATTTCGGCTCACAGAAAGCAGCCGATTTGATAAATAAAGGTTTTTCCCGCGAGCAAGAATATGAAGCTGATCGTAGCGCCGTTCAACTTTCTTTTGCTGCAGGCTACAATCCGCAAGAATTTTGCGCCACTTTGGAAAAACTTGAATTATACCAACAAGAATCAGGACAAGCTAAACTTCATATTCCCTGGTTTAGTACCCATCCCACTTCCGGCCAAAGAATTCAAGAAATAAAAAAAGTTTGCCAAGAGATAGAGCCCTTACAAAAAGAGGCCGAATTTGCTCAAAAACAAGGCGATAAAGATTATGCTTTAGCTTTGCGCCATAGCTCTCTTCAATATCTTAAAGACAAGCAAGCTATCGATGAGCTTTGTCGCAGTTACAACAAGCTAAACTGGGATATTTTACATGTCGGCAAAGGATTTTAGGGCCTTGTGCCTAAAAAATGGCGGCGTTAGCTTTTAATGCTAGGCGAGAGGAAATTTGCAAATGCTCAATACTGAAGGCGTATTTTTAGAATATAAGGCCGCCACCGGAGAAGTGCTTTCTTATCAGACGATAATGCACTCCAAGCAAAAGACAGAAGAGAACAACGAAGAGATCAGTAACACCAACGTTGTCATGGAAATGGCTACTGATCAGAAAGTGACTAAAGTTTCCGGAAGTACCTTCGATGTAGACGTCAACATTACCGACGGATTCATTGAGCGAAACAACCAGAGGCTTCCCTTACCAACTATCGGCCAAACTATAGGTATGACTGTAGAAAAAACTGGACGTATAACCAGATCGACAGTCAATGCCAACATAAATCAGCCTGTCTTCCCCAGCGGTTTACAACAAGTTGGAGCTTCTTGGACAGAGGTCAAGCCTTTAGAAATCCCCTTGGGAGACAAAGATCAATCAGTCACTCTCGACTTAAAATTTGAGCACAAGCTTGTTGCTTTAGATACAGAACAAAACTACGACGTAGCTATTATCGAAACGACCGCCGGCCCCATGAGTGCCGATATAAAAGATGGCATCAGCCAATCTGTTCAAGTAAAGGCTAGAACAGCTTTTGCTTACCGAGCTGGGCAAATGGTCAGTTCTCACCTTGAATCAAAGACAATAGTCAAAGCTCCAGATCTGGTACTTACCAGCGTTCATACTATCGATACGATATTAAAGTCTTCCAATTCACCAGTAATCGATACTCCCAGCATTGCTGACAGTGCCTTCATTATTGGTGCTTAACTAAAAAAACACAGCTACTCTAATAAAACTTTCTCTGCTAAGCTCTAAAAACAAATCAAATATAAAGATGCCGCCGTCATATATGACGGCGGCATCTTTATATTTTCAGTTTTATAACTTAACGCAAGCAATGCTCCACAATGGGCTGAATATAGTCGGCACGTTTTTCTTTAGGAAGTTGCTCTAAAGTCTCAAACATTTGATCTACTAAAAGAATTTGTTGTTTGCGACGCAACTCGACGATCTGGTTGACGTAATTCTTAACAACCGCTTTATTTGGATTATCGGAAGTAAGCTCCTTGGCCATTCGTCCCCTAAGCTCTTTTATAGAAGCCTTAATTTGCAGCATTTGAGGACGATACTTTTCTCTCACTTGCTTAGCTTCAGGGAATTTTTTATATTCTTTGTCCTTGTCTTTGCGACTTATAAAATTACTATTAAGCAAATTGTCAATAATATTAGCAGAATTATCAGATTGGCAGTTGACTAAGCCGCATTCATTTATATTGACAATAGTTTTTTGCACACTTCCACTTTCTGCACGGCAGTCTCTCTCTTCGGCTGAAACCACTCCGGCTGTGAGAGACAA
>SFMI01000065.1 GCA_004554425.1 Candidatus Saccharimonadota bacterium
TTTTTAATGAGAGCGCAAGCTTGAGTAAATTCTTCCAGTGAGGCTCCTAAACTGAAGCGGCTCAGTAAACGCAAGCGCAAGCTTTGCCAGAGATGCTGAGAAAAAAGCACGACGCTGCCTAGTAAAAAAGCAGCCAACATAAGAATTATAACGGCTAGCATACTCCATTTGACGCTAAAATTTGTCGGTATGTGTGGCCCAAGAGACATTTTCTCATGTTGCTCAATTAAAGCAAAAACAGGATCGGCCATAAACCAGGCTAGACAAGAAGTGATAACCAAAGCTGCCAAAGCGCTCCAACGCTCAATAAAAACTGACGCAGCCCCTTTAGCGTAAGTTAAATTGTATTTGTGAACTTCCCAGACGCGTACTGCATCGCCAGCCACTCCACCGGGAATTAAATTATTCCAAAAAAAACCTACCAAAGAAAGACGCCAAGCTTGAGCAAAGCTTAAAGAAGCGCCTAAACGACGCGCCACCCCATACCAAACCAAAGCTGCCGGAGCTGAAGCCAGCAGAAAAAAAGCCAAAGAAAGCAAAAAATAATCCCAACTTAATTGGGTTAAACCAGCCATCATTTGGGAGACATTAAAAAAAGGTATTAAACAACAGCATATACCTAAACCGGTAACTATTTTTCCCCAGCTAAGTTTAGACCAAGCAAAATGCGGCTGTGTGACAGCTGGCGACTCTTCTGGTGGCATTTTTTTTAGAGTCAAAACTTTTTATTCCTCAGCCCTTTCTTGGGTAAATTGGCGAGTTTCCGGCCCTACTGGCACTTCTGTATTGCTATCGCTGAAAGAATCATCAGCCCAAGAAGACATCTCCGATTCAGTAATATTTGCCGAGTCCGAGCTAGAAGGCAGCGAAAGACCAAAAAATATTTGTAAAATAGCCAGAGAAAGCAAAGCTACCCAAACTATTTCCCAATTGTCGCTAAGCGGAATTTTCTTTTTACTTGTCGAGGAATTTTTTTTGCTGTTCAATTTACCGTACCTCACCGAGCTTTAGTTTCGGAAATAGCAGGAATAGTATAGACATATATTCCCTTGGGATAGTGCTTGGGCTCTCCGCAATAAAAGCGCAACATATTGTGTACTTTTTCTTTAGCATGGCGACGCAAATAATTATCATGCACTACTAAGTAACGAAAGCGGAAGCGCTGTAAATCGGAAAATCCTAAGTCGAGCTCTTCTTTGCTGCGATAAGGAATATCGCCTTGAGAATGCTCCAAAATGAATAAATAGCTAGTTAAAGCATTTTGATAGACAAAAAGTGGAATCGTCCCTTCCACGCGATTGGGAATAGCCTTTAAATGGCCAATTTGGTAAAAGAAATACTCTCCAGGTAAAAGCTCACCGCGCGTGCGTTGAATGGGGAAATCGATTAAGCCATAATCTCCGCCTTTTTGAGCAATATCCAGGCAATATCGCGGCATATGTGCTTCCGAAAGCGGCAAAGGGAAAGGCGAAGGCGAAAAAACTGCTACTTCAAAAAGTACCGCCATACAGAAAGATGCACATACTAAAGCGTGCTCTTTTTTGCCAAGCAAATGAGCTAAATCGGCCAAAGTGTACGCGCTTAATATGGATACACTGAGCATCACCAAAACGCTAAAGCGAAAAGGAATACTAACAGCAGCAAAGGTGGGAAAATAGCGGAAGAAAAGCATATAAAGCGGCGATTTTACCGTGGAATATATTTCGTCGCTAATATACATAAAGGGGCCAGTAGTAAAAATCATAAAGATAAGGCCTATAAAAACCCAGAAGGAACGCTCTAGTCGCTTGCGTCCCCAAAAGCAGCCACCAAAAGCCAAAAACAAAGCGCCCCAGCCGATATAGCAAGCGCGAATAAGTCGATCTACAGTGTAACTTTCTACAGCTCGCTCTTTGCCGCCAACCAGAAAATCTTTTATAGTCATGACATTGTAGAATTGGCGAGACAAATGCAAATCGACATTCATTTCACTGCGGCCGCGAAAAACTATAGAGTCACCAGCATTGATCGTGCTCTGAAAAGCTAACATCGGTCCCAAAATAAAAGCTAAGCAAAGACAAACCATAAAAAAGGGCACTTTGAAAAAGTTGTGCCAATAGAGAGCGGCCGCCTCGTTAAAAGAAACATGCCAGACGCTTTGCAAGCTTTGCTCCAGAGCTTGGCTCCACTTTCTGCTAAAAAAAGCCAAACATTCTACAATAGTTGCACCCAATAGCCAGAAAAGCCATATTTGCCACCACGGATAAGTACGAGCCAAGCTTATATATAAGACAAACAACAATAAACTCTGAACGCCGACAGCTAAAGTGAAAGAATACAAATGGTAGCGGCAGAAGCGCTCGAGCAGCGAAAGAGTTTCGGTTTGTTGTAGCGTCCGACTTAATAAATAGCGATATAAAGTTAAGCTCAATACTAACCACACACCGCCAACTAACCAACGGCCGCTTATTCCCTGCCCCCAAGCAGATCCATAGTAAAAAGCCAAACTAGCTACGCCAAAAGAGGCCACATAAAATACTAACCAGAGCCAAAGTTTGAGCTGTGGCCAAGCTAATGCATCTAAAAAGGTATTGAGCCACAAGGAGGTGCTGCTTTGAAGTGCGCTGTTAGATACGGAGGCTCGAGCGCTACCATAAAAATAGGCGGTTGCAGCCCAAGCTGACAGAGCTGCGCCTAGCCAGCCGAAGCTGACAGCTAAGGCGAAAGTAAAGAAGTTGCAGCGCCAGCCCCATTCTCCCCAAGCCCAAAGCTGCGGGCCAACTGTTAAACTAAGCAACAGTTGAGCCATAAAAATTATCAACATAGCATGGCGCTGCAACCAAGAAGGCTTGTTGGAAGCTTCGGCCCAAGCACATAGAGCGGCGGCAAATATGAGAGGCCCAAAAACAGCACTATTAAAATCGGCAAAAAGGATGAAACCTACGTGCAAATGTTCTGCCGTTTGCAATAGATTTTGCGCAAACAGAACAAGAACTGCCAATAGGAAGACGCTGTACAGAAGAGAGCCGCCGCTATAAGACAAAAAAACTTTTAAGCGTTTTGCAAATGAGCTACAACCGCCAGCAGCCAAGCGTTTATAAAGCAGCCAAACATAATAAAAAACAGCAAACAGTACAGCGAAAGTACCAAAGTACCAACACCCCAACGTATTAAGCGAAAAAAACAGAGCCGCTAAAAAAGCATCTTTGTAGCTACGCGTCCTAAATTGACGCATAAAATAGTGGCAGAAAAAAGGCAAATAGCCAATATTTATAGATTCAGTAATGCCTGAAGCTATACTCGATCCCATATAAGCAGAAAAAGCGTATACAGCGCCGGCAGAAAAAGCAGCGGCTCTGTGAGCGGTCATGCCTTTGACTAAAACATAAGTGCCGGAAGCAGCCAACACGAGGTTAAAAATAACTATGGTGTTAAAAGTTTGTACAATAGAAAGAAAACTTTGCAACGGCACAGACAATACGCCGTTAAGTGAATCGATAAAATAAAGGGCACCGCCGTAAGGAAAGTTGAGCAAAAACGTATGCAAAGGCAAGACACAATCTTGAATTAGACGGCGGCGCACCCACCAGAAGCCCCACAAATGCTTCCAAACGTCGCTTTCCATATGGCCGACAATATAATCGCTATAATTTAGCACCAGTGGATAAGTAAAAATCAAAGCCAACAAAGTATAAAGACCGACGACCGCGAGCCCTTCGCCGACTTGGGAAAGCATTTTTGACAATTTGAGGGAATTATTGAGCATATTTTTTAACGGCGCGGTACTTTCATTGACTAATAAGTGAATTCCAATTGAGCCAACGGTGCATGAGCGTCCAAGTCATTTCCCCTTTTAAAGTCATGCCCAAAGCTATGCCAGCCATTTTAATTAAGTTGCACAATTGAGCAAAATAAGCTAACACCTTAGGATGGCGACGCAAGAATTTATTGTCGGCCAGAAAGTACAAAAAATTGTCACTTAGGAAACGTTTGCTGACCAACACAAACATAGAAGCCCAGAAAAGCTCTTCTGGCGGACGCGGATAATTTAAGCTTACTCTAATTTGCTGGAAAGTTTTATTGCGCTCACCTTCTAAGTCGTCTTCAGTAATTTTTCCCTCCGAAAGCAACTTTCTGGCCAACATGGTGTTGGGGAAAATGACTACACTAAATAAATAAAGCTGATAGCTACCGCGTGGAAAGCTCATAAGTAAATCAAATAAATGGCGCTTGTCTTCCCAAGTCGATTCTTTATCGTCCATCATTACATGATAGCGGGCGTCTAAGCCCAAATCAGCAAAAATATGGGCACAAGCCCGCAACTGCTCGTCATTGCCGCTACGATCGTATAATTCGCTATTAACGCGGCAACTGCTCTGGATACCCATATAAACTACATCTAAGCCGGCGCGACGCAACAATTCAAAAAGCGCCCTTTTGACCAATTTCGGCTCGGTAAATACTTCAAAAGGCAGCCCTACTTCCACCGGATAACGAGCCGCAAATTCATCATACCAAGCGTCAGAAAAAAGAAAAACTTCATCATCAAAGCGGATACGCTTCATATTTTTAAAGACGGTACGCGCCTTTTTTATCTCAGCCAATACTGAGCTTACGCTGCGAGTGCGATAATAACGGCCCTGCGCTTTGTAAAGCTCGGAAAGTTCTGAATTATAGCAATAAGCACAATGAAAGACGCAGCCACGCGAATTCATCATTTGGAAGCAAGAGTCGCCAACCATGGGATCGCCTTGCTCGAGGCTGCGTCCCATAATGAAATATTTGTCGGCCGAATAAAAATCGCGGAAAGGCAATAAATCTAAATTTTGTACATTGGGGCCGACTTCATTGCGAAAAATATGTAAAGTAGAAGCGTAACTTTCCGAGCTTGGCCCTTGCATAGATTTGTATTCGGGCCGTCTTCTTACCCATATATTAGGCAGCGCTGTTATATCTAACCCAGCGGAAAGGCGATCTAGCAATTCCACCAAAGTTATTTCCGCTTCACCGCGACAAACAATATCAGCTTCAAGAATACATTTTTCCGGAGCTAATACTGTATGGGTTCCGCCCCATAAAATAACTATTTGGGGAAAGCGCTGCCTAATAGCGGCAGTAAGTTGAGCAGCCACTTTATGATAAGCTGAAGCGCGTACCGACAGACCGACAATATTGCATTGCTTGGCAGCAATCAATTCCAACAAGCGCTCAATTTCATAATCTTTGGGCGGATCGAATTTATTGTTGATCCAATCTTTAAAGTAAATTTCTGTAAATTGGTAACCAGCTTGGCGGGCACAAGCTCCCAAAAGGCGGGCTGCGTTGTTTTCAATATCGTAAAGGGAAATAAAACCAATTTTCCAACGCTGCTGCGGTTTACTGATCGCTCTCTTACTTTGGCCCTCACCTAACCAAAGGCACACACTTTCCGTATTTTCCACCTTGCCAACCTCCGCGGGCCCCTTTGTTTAATGTAATGCCGCTTTTTCCCTTTTTTCGGGCCTTTTTCGCTCTCGCTCTCAAATATGCAACATATATTTGTGTCTCAATTGCACCCAGGCAGTTGCGCCGACTTTTAGCGTTCTGGCAAGCCGCCGCCTAATGAGAAATAGGCTTTGCGGGCTAAATCGTATAATTTGATTTTGTGCAAAATATTGACGGCGCAGTCTTCCAATTTGCCACGGCTTAAACGACGATGAGCCCTTTCCAGAGACTCCATTACTTTAAGGTGGAAAGGGCAAACTAAATCACACTGACCACATTTTATACAATTAGGCACATGGCGAGATAGCGCCCTATATTCGTTGCGAGCGTAAGTGGCGTTCAAAATCAAATAGTCTTCGCAGCGGAAAACGTCAGCTATAGGAATTTTCATAGGGCAAAGCCCTTCACAAATACGACAGCGGCGGCAAAAACCGTCTTTTAAGTCGGCGCTACCAGAGAGTAAACCTTGGCGCTGAGCCTCGCTTAGCTGATGAAAAGCTTCGGCAGCGGCAATATCGCGATCGACATGTTCTTTGGTTGTGCAACCCAAAACGCACATAGAAATATCGTGAGCTAGCACAAATTGAATAGCTTCTTCTACTGAGGTTAAGCGCCCGGAAGAAAGCACCTTCATAGCAATAATGCCCACGTCAAAGCGTTTCGCTGCCGCATACACTTCAGCTAAGCCATCGCGTTCGACAGGCGAAAAGGGCAACATAACCGTATCAAAGCGGCCTGTGTCTAAAGCTTGGGCCAGCACTCGCGTATGGTGAGAGGTTATGCCTATATGGTCGATAAGACCTTCGCGCTTGGCACTTTCCAAAGCTTCCAAAGCGCCTTTGGGAGCCATCACTTGCTCAAGTTCGCTCTTGTATTGCACATGATGAACTTGATACATATCGAGATGCTTTACATTTAAGGTGGCCAAGCTGGTCTCTAAATCTTTGTAAGCTAAAAAGCCAGAGCGCAAGTAAGTTTTAGAAGCTAAAATAACTTGCTCACGCCTGCCTTGGATAGCTTGGCCTATTGTCTCTTCTGCGTCGAAATAGCCTCGAGCTGTGTCTATATAGTTCATACCACAGTCTAAAGCATGACGCACCGTATCTATACCGGCCTGACGATTAGGCAAAAGCTTAGAAATAATGCCCAAGCCTCCAATGCCGACTTCTGAAACCATCAGTTCTGTACGCCCTAAACGACGCTTATGCATGACTATCTCACCTTTTACCGCCAATTTATCCAAACGCACCGTTATTTCGAGTGCTACTTTATTTGTGAGTGATAATTTCCACTAAAGCACCGCCGGGAGCTTCCATAAAAAAGTAAAAGGCGCCAGCGCTCTCTTGTACAGAATCGTTAAGCAAAGTAAAGCCCAGCGCTTTCATATGCTCAAAATCGGCCTGAATATCGTCGGAAGTAAAAGCGATATGATTGTAAGCGTCACCATCAAGCCCTTCTCCGTCGGTAGGCTGAGCCAGTTCTACTACGCTATCTTGCTTAACAAGATTGAGCATCTTTTTAGCGCCGCTTTGCTTAATTTGGCCGCGACTAAAACCTAAAACTTCGGTATAAAAATTGGCCGTTTCTTCCAAATTGGCACAGGCAATATTTATATGATCAACTTTAACGACAGCCATATGTCCAGCACCTCCTGCAACGTCAATAAAGAGGCGCTTTTCCTCTAGACAACCGGACTTTACCTGCCGCCACCGCACTAAAAATGGAAATATATGTAAAAAATTTGATTTTGCCCCTACATATTGTACAATGGCTGTTCCTGCTGTTATCCGGCAAAGCTTAATTTTACTTTTTTAGTTAATTTTAGGTGTCACCATGGAAATTAAACTTTCAGATCATTTTACATATTCCAGGCTGCTGCGTTTTGTGTTGCCTTCTATGGCTATGATGTTGTTTATTTCCACTTACAGCGTTATAGATGGACTCTTTGTCTCCAATTATGTGGGCAAAGTAGCTTTTGCAGCCACCAACTTCATCTTCCCGGTTATGATGATCGTAGGTGCTATCGGTTTTATGTTGGGCACCGGCGGTACGGCCATTGTAGCTAAAACTTTAGGCGAAGGCGACAGCAAGTTAGCTAATCGTTACTTTTCTTTAATCGTTTATACTACGGCTGTTTTAGGTACTATAGCAGCCATATTAGGTTACATGGCTGTGCCTTACATTGCTCACGCTTTGGGCGCTGAGGGTGAGCTGTTGGATTGTAGCATTACTTACGGCCGTATCAACATGATGGCTATGCCCTTTTTTATGTTACAAAATGTCTTTCAGAGCTTCTTTATTGCTGCCGAGCGTCCGAAATTGGGCTTTGCCGTTACTTTACTGGCCGGCTTTACCAATATGGTTTTAGACGCGCTTTTTATTATCGTTTTTCACTGGGGCTTAGTCGGTGCCGCTATAGCCACAGCTTTAAGCCAAGTGGTGGGCGGCTTAACGTCTTTAGTTTACTTTGCTCGTAAAAATGACAGTCCGCTACACTTGGGAACTACCCGATTTTACGGAAACGTACTGTGGAAGTCTTGCACCAACGGTTCTTCCGAACTTATGAACGGTATATCTTCCTCTATTTTGGTTATTTTATATAACTATCAACTGCTGCGTTTTATCGGCGAAAACGGAGTGGCGGCCTATGGAGTAATAGGCTATCTTTGCTTTATCTTCTCCTCTATTTTCGTGGGCTACTCTATCGGCGCTTCTCCTATTACTAGCTACCACTTTGGAGCTAAAAATCCAGCTGAAGTTAAAAATATGCTAAAAAAGAGCACCGTTTTTACGGTTAACGTAGGCATTTTAATGGCTTTAATAAGTACAGTTTTTGCCGATCCTATCGTGCGCTTATTTGTGGGCTACGATCAAGAGTTGCTAAATATTACCAAACACGGCTTGCGCATTTACTCAATAGGCTTCGCTTTCTTCGGCTTCGAAATTTTTAGCTCGTCTTTCTTTACAGCTTTAAATGACGGCTTAGTTTCTGCCATTATAGCTTTTATGCGCACTTTAATTTTCCAGTCGATAAGCGTTATGGTGTTGCCTTTGCTTTTTGGCGTCGAGTGGATCTGGGCTTCCGTAATTGTTGCCGAAATCGGCGCTTTAATTACAACTTTAATATTTTTAAAAGTTAATCGGCCCAAATACGGATACTAAGAAAAACGCTTTGCTTAGCCCAAGCACCCGCCAGCCATTTTTAGGCTGGCGGGTATTTTTTATCCATTCCAGTAGCCGCGACACTGTTCCATAATTTGGTCAGCCACACTAGCAATTTGTTCGGCTGGATAGTTGTGCTGTTTCAAAACAGTTTTTATTGTTTTGCGCACTCTAGCTTGGCAATTAGTTTTACTGTACCAATCTACAGTACACACATTAGGCAACTCGGTAGCCAAATCGCGAACAGTAGCTATTAGTTCTTCTTGAGCTACAGCTCCGCCATTTTGGTGTAAAATATCATAAAAAGCTTCCTCTTCAGAACTAAGCCCCAGCTTATGGTCGCCATTGGTAGTTTCGTCAAGCTCTTGCGCCACTTTGAGCATTTCGTCAATAGCCATAGCATTAGATAAAACACCGCTTAAATAGCGTTGCATAGAGTCTTGCAAAATTTCCGAAAATTGCTTAGCTTTAACTCCATTTTTGCAACTGAGCACTCTAACTTTTTCGTCTAAAATGTTGTTTACAACGCGAAGAGCTA
>SFMI01000066.1 GCA_004554425.1 Candidatus Saccharimonadota bacterium
CTCCAAATGGAAATAGACTTGCCCTGGCTGCTACCTTTACTGTTAAACTTCCTTTACCAGCATTGCCAGTTGCCCTGTCCGCTGGAAAGCAAGTTGGTTAAACTACTGCGCTGGCAAAGTGCCCAAATTGTGGAAATGTTGTCTAAACAAAGCTTTGCACCTGAGCATATAACTCAACTAAAACGCTTTGCCACAAGATGGAAAAAGCAACTTTCCTGTACTTTCCTTGAACAACTTAACATAAACACGATGAACTCAAGCTTATCTCCACCATCAATTACTGCTGCGCTCTCTACCCCCACTCTAGAACTCAAACTTTTGGGACAATGTTCCGTAAAACTAAATGGTGAAACAATAGAAGCAAAACTTTGGACAACTCAAAAAGCCAAACATTTGCTACTGCGTTTATTGAATCACGGTGCATATCTAAGCTGTGAGCAAATTATCGAGGAATTTTGGCCTGAAAGTAGCAACGGACAAGCTTGCCTTTGGAAAGCTTTATCTATCATTAAAAAGATCTTTAAAGACAAATGCCCAGATTTTGATCCCATAGCGCGTTGTTCTTCGGCTCTGGCACCCAACCCACGCCTGAGAGTAATTGCCGATTGGCAAAGTTTGGAGAAATTATGGAGACAATATAGAGCCAACAAAAATATCCATTTACTCAAAGAAATTAAACAATTAAGTCAGGGCCATTTTCTGCCCCAATGCTCTATGGAGTGGGCCACGTTAAAGAGAGTTCGTCTCGATTACATATCCTTGCAAGCCCTCACAGAACTAGCCTCTTATCAATATAGGCAAAGAGATTGGCCGGAATTGGTCGAGACAACCTCTCAGGCCATAAGCTTAGAGCCACTCCACGAGCAATGTACTTATTTGCTTATGCAAGCATATATAGCCATACAACAACCACAATTGGCCGCTAAAACCTTTGAAAACTTACAAAAAGCATTTAAAGTCCAACTTAATCAAACTCCCAATCGCCGACTTGACGAAATTTATCAAAAAGTCCGACAGCCCTAATTATTGCTACATTTGTCAGTGATCATTTCTAAATAAAAGGCAGAAGCTAAATAGCTTCTGCCTTTTATTATACTTTAATTTATCGCTCGATTTAGTTGTTTTTTTTATTATTCAGCCTTGCCTTCGCTATCCACTTTAGCGGGAACGGAAGTAGCTGTTACAGCAGCACTCTGACCAGTTTTGGCCCACCATACAGAGTAAGCCAAAATAAGCAAAGCGGTTACAAAGCCGATACAAGCCATAATTTCCCACATGGCAGCCACATTGTGATGGTGATACATAAACTGAGTCAAATCCTCAGCTGTACGGCCACTTAAAGCCACCAATTGATTGAAAGCTTCTCCTGGCTGAATAGCCGCTGCTTGATCTGGCGTCATTAAATTAGTATCTACTAACATCTGTCTAGAGAAAGTATCCTTAGAGGCCAGCTTGTCGTAAAGCCTGGGAGCGACAAGTCCTTCTAAAGTTGAGCCTATAGCAAAAGACATCTGTCCCAAGCCTAAATACATGCCTTTTTTATCGCTAGAAGCTAGGTGAGTGCCCACAAATTCGCTAAATTTAGGGCTGGAAAGCATTTCTCCGACGCTAAATACAGCAATCGACAATAAACAGAACCATCCCATATGGGAAATACCAATTAAGCACATTGACACAGCGGCCAAAGCAGTCCCCAAGGCGATACTGCGCAGAATGCGCATTTTAGACGATAACCAAGCAAAGAAGAAGCATGTAAACATGATCATGCCACAGTTTAAGTTCAACATACCTTCCGGCTGAATGAAGGTTTTCGTCTTGTCCAAAATCATTACAAAACTGACTATGGCATTATCAGTATTAAGGAAGTGAGAAACAGTAGTAACTACATCGCGGCTGTCTACCCAATCTCGAATATGCAAAGGCAAAACGTCAAACATGCAATTAAACATGAAGTAGAAGCCAGTAAAAATAGCCAAAAATACGCATAAATGAGGGCGTTTTAATTCGTTTATAGTTTCCCAAACGATATTGCGCTGTTTCTCTTTGTTTTTCTCGCGCTCTTTGGCCAAAGCCAAACGTTCTTCTAAGCCAGGTTCTTTATAGGTAAGTAAAAGTAGAAAATTACAAGCAATAATCAGGGCACAAGCCAAAAAGACGTGGCTCCATTCCATCTTACGCAAAAAACCAGCCAAAACAGGGCCTATAAAACCACCGATATTTACAGTTTGATAGAACACTCCCCAAGCCATAGAACTATTTTCCGGCTTAGTCGATTTGGCTAAAGTGCCTTGAATGCCAGGCTTAAATATAGCCGTTCCTGTAGCCAAGCAAACAGCCCCCAACAAAAATCCATAAAAAGTTGGGAAAGCGGCCATGATTAAATATGCGCCCATTTTTACGGCCGTAGAAATGCCAATCATTAATTTATATCCATAGCGATCGGCTAAGCCACCAACAAAAATGGGTACAAATCCTTGGAAGCCAGACCAGACCATTAAAATAATACCGAATTTAGCGGCGGTTACTCCTAAGCCGCCCTCGGTCGCCGGAGCTGTAGCATATAAGCCGGCTACAGCACGCACGCCATAATAAGCTAAGCGCTCTACCATCTCCATAGCGCCAACTACCCAAAAGACGTATCCTAAGCTCATTAGCGCTGCGAATAATCCCAATTGCTTTATATCGGTAGCATTTTTATCGTTCTGCCCCATATGCTCTCTCTCTCTTGTCAAAAATAAGCTGCTATAGTAGCAACTTTTCCAAAAATAAAAGGCGACTCGCTGCCAAAATGAGCGAACCGCCTACTTACTAAAATATAATCCTTGCTATGCTAAACGGATCCGCCTCTATTTCTAAAAAGCTTGAAGCCACCGCGGCGCAAAGGATCGGCTCCAGTGTCTATGCTTTCACCTTTAACTTGCTTAGCTAAAATTTCAGACCATTCTTTGCGCTCACGCTCATAGAGCTGCTGCTGTTCAAAAAGCGATTGCTTGGTCCGCTCTGATTCTTCACGCAAACGAGCTCTATCCTGATGAGACTCTTCAATAAGCCGATCTTTTTCAGCGTTTTCAGCTTCAAAATTAGCCAAAGCTTCTAACATTTGGGCCGATTGCTTTTGCAAAGAATCTGAGTCGCTGCGTACTGAAAGTTCGTAACGAAGAGAATCATTTTCAGCTTTAAGCTTGTTAAGCTGACTCAAAGCTTCATTCAATTCTTTACTGCTACCGCCCTCTCCGGCCTTAGTTTCGTATTCCTTAAGCTTAGCTTTAGTCTCATTAAGTTCTAAATTGACAGCATCCAAGCGATCTTGCATACGAACTTCTACGGCTTTTACTGCGTCGTAGTCGTCTCCGAATTCGTGACTTTCTTCAATTTCAGCTTGCAAAGCTTCATTTTTAGCTTGCAAAGTATTTATGCGTCTGAGCAGGCGAGACTTTTCACTTTCCAGGCGAGACGCATTTTCTTGCAAAGATTTTTCTCTCTGCACAATGTCGGCAGTTTGCTTATCAAATTCAGCTTGGCTAGCCAAAGCCTGAGCTTTAGCCTGTGTCAATTCTTGTTGTAATTTTTCTAAGGATTGACGATTTTCATCCTGAGCTTTAGCCTGTGTCAATTCTTGTTGTAATTTTTCTAAGGATTGACGATTTTCATCCTGAGCCTTAGCCAGCAACTCTTCTGCCTCGGCTTGAGCGTTTTCCAATTGCAAACGCAACTCTTCACGAGCACTTTCAGCCTCTTCAACTTTTGCTTGTTGCTCTCCGAACTCTTTTTCAGCTTCTTCTAAACGGGCTTCAGCTTCTTTAAGTTTAGCCAAAGCTTCGGAAGTTTCTTTATGAGCTTCCGCAGCCATATTTTCTAATTCAGCAGACTGGGCTTTGGTAGACTTAACTACCGTTTGCATTTGCACCAGCTCAGCCTTGGCCCCTTCAGCCTCTTCCTCTTTCTTCTTATAAGCTTCAGAAAGATCATCATAAGCGGTGTTAGAATGATCGAGTTGTTTTCTAGCCTCTTCCGCTTCATTTTTAGCTTCTTCAAGCAAAGCTTTAATTTCGTCTAACTCACTAGCGGAGTCATTGCATTCTTGATTAGCCTTTTTCAGCTGGACAGAAACCTCTTCAAATCGAGCTTTCAAATCTTTAATATCGTTGTCTCGCTTCTCTAACTCAGCTTGCAAAGCCGAAGCCTGTGCATCGTTATCTGAACGATTATCTTGCAACTGACTCTTGATACGCTCGATCTCAGCAGAATAATCTCTGGCCTTCTTTTGCAATTCTTTATTCTGTTCTTGCAAGCTGATATAGTCTTGTTGCAACTTACCAAAAGCTTCATCAGAACCACTAGCTGTGCTTTGTAATTGCTGACAAGTTTCTCGCAAACTCTCCAACTCGTCAAAGTCGTCTTTAGCTTGAGCATTTTCTTTCTTTAAACGCTCACACTCGTCCTTAAGTGTGCGATTATCTTTTTGTAAATTACTAATTAAAACTTGGAAAGTAGAAGACTCTTCCTCACAAGCTTCATATTTAGCTTCACAATCATTATACTTTTGTTCTAAAACAGAGCATTGTTTAGTAAGCTCTCTCTTAGCACAACTCAATTCATCCACATAGCTGACGATTTTTTCCATAAAATCGCCAACATTCATACCATAGGCATCTAAAGGAGCTCGCAAAACTTCCAATCGATTCAGAATAGAATCTACATTGGCGCCACTTTCGCTAACTTCAGAATGTTCTTTAGCCATACGCTCATGCTCAGTACGCAAATTGTTGTATTTTTGCGTAAGCAAGTCGTATTTTTTCTGTAGATTGCCAAGAGCCGCGCTGCCGACATTGTCTTGCTTGGCTTCCATTTTGCCTAGAGTGGAGCGAATTTCTTCGAAATTTTCTATAATATCTTTAGGAAGCTCGGCCGTTCCACTATTGATGGAATTAAAACGTTCGATACAAAAAGTGCGCAAAGAAGCCAAATCTTGGCGCAAACTACTTACCAACGTTTCTGCAAAAATACGTATCGATTTACTTTCAGCCTCAACCGGAGCGGAATTGCTGGGGAGATGAGCCAATTTTTCTTCAATACGAGCCAAAGCCTTATCTGTGGAAATGCCTCCAGAAGCAGGCAAAGAAGAAAGACGACGAGATTCTTCACGAGTCTCGTTGAACAATTTTATCAATCTGGCTTGAGCTCTGGCTAAAGGCTCAACAGCTCGCTCAATAGCTTGTTCAAGTTGAGCTCCATCTATAGCGGCAGAAGCTCCACTCGCTTTAACATTGTTTTTATCTAAGTTGGAATTGCTTAAGTTTTTCTCTGTTCCGGAAGAGCGCAGAGGAAGTTCCATTTCCAAATAACGCATCTGCGACTCATATTCGTCTAAATCACGATCATAAAAAGACGAATAATCCAACGCCACGGGGGCGATACCAGTCAAACTTTCAAAAGTAATCGGTGGCGCAGAGATACTCAAAGTAGATTTTCCATCGACGCTATCGGACGCAGGCTGAGTACTTGGTGCCACACGTTCGGAAACAGGAACGGCAGCTCCCATATTTCTGCCCATAGGAGACGTAGGAGCTTTGAAAGCACTAGTCGGCTCCTGTATAGGCTGCTCTTCCGGCTCAGGCTCCGGATCTGGATAGCCATAATAGCTGGCAGGATCAGAAGAGCTATCTTGAGCTCCCATGTAGCCCTGAGCAGCACCAGACTGGCTGTCACTTTTGGCTGTTCCGGCCGTCTTATTATCGCCATCTTCACTTCTGCCATATTCAGAGAGAAGACGCTGCACGTCATGATGACGCAAAACAACATCACCGGCTCGGCGCGAGGCGGACACTTTGCCTTCGCTTACCCATTCACGGATAACGTCGGCAGGGACATCTATTAACTCAGAAACTTCATCGATAGTGTAGAACTTAGACATTGTGAGCAGTTTTCGAGCTCCTCTCCTCTTTTCCTATGCAAGGATATTTGCACAAAACAAGGAATTTCTACAAGTATTTTTCATCTAATGTAGTTATTTCAAAGTCGTATACATACGGCTAAAGTTTTTATTTTTTAGAGGCTAACCTAATGAAACACAAGTTTTCCGTTTTTTTACTCGTTGTCTTAGCAGCAGCCATAGCTTTACTAACCTCAGCCTGTAGCAAAGGTACTTCTCAAACCACAAAAGCCAAAACTATTGTCAAAAACAGCAATTTTAAGTTGACAGCTCCTGCCGCCGACCGTTACGAAAACATTGAAGGCACGGCGCTTTATAGTGCAGCTCCAGATATAACTGAGCGCCTGGCTGCTTTAGGAGGCAAAGCTCCCCAAAACATAAAGGCTTTCTTTATTTTACTTAATTCCAAAACTCCATCTGAAGCGATATTAGTAAGAGCTGGTTCCGATGTGCCGGAAGAAGCTTATAAAAACCAATCTAGCAGTGTGATTGTAGTTACTGGCGATGTAAAGTCCGTAGATTGCCAGCCTTTAGCCGCCTACATGAAAGAGTCGTTAGGCGTAGATTTGGCTCTTACCGCTTCCGGAGAGCTGGCCTATATTGATGCCGAAAACACCATCAATTTTAGCATTTCCAATGTAAGTAAGTCCGACGCTGCTACTCAGAGAGCAGGGAAAGCTGTAAATTTGCCTTTAGAAGGCACTCCTCTGGGACAGCCCAAAGATACCAGTATAAAAACAGGTATTGTCAGTGACGAAACGCCAGCCCAACATTCCGAGCCTTCTGAACCGACCGACAGCATTTCTGAGGCTGCCGAAACAGCCCAAAATTATTCAGAGACTTCAACTGCTCCCAGTGCTTCCGCTGCTACTGAAGGAGCAATGAATGACATTCCCAGTGCCATGCCTACCCCACACAATCAAGACGGCACTCCAAGCGACTATTCCGTCGAGCCTACTCCGGCTTTTTAAGCCAAACTTTACATTCGCCATTTCCTTCACCAAGGCGATTTCTGCGCCAATATGTTAAGGAACTTTTACGGAAACTCCCAAAGGAGACAACCTTATGCCGCTGCCCAAAATAAATGAAACTGTCAATGAAGTAAAACTTTTCAGCCTAACGGATTATGAAGCCGATTTTATTCCCTGGAAACGCAGTGAAAGGGGGCAGCAAGTCTACATAAAGCTAGTTCGCGAGCAAGAAAGCGCTCTTCTCTACGTGGGGGAAAATTGCGTAATGGACGCCGAACTTCAGCAAGCTTTAATTCGCTTGGTAAACGAAGGCTGGAACGTAGCCGGAGAAATAACGATGTCTTTTGAAGGCTCCACAGAACCCGGAATAGATCCGTATGTTTATCAAGATCCTATCGTTCTAGAATTAGGTAAAGGGCTCTTGCCTTTGTTGGATCCACAGCAAAATGCTCCTTTGGTTTCGGCTATGCCTGGCTTACGCGACGAAATAGCCAGAGAGTCCGGCTTAGTTCCTTCTGGCGTACGTATTAAAGATAATTTGCGCCTAGATCCTTGTCGTTACACTGTTTTGCTCCACAATTCGCCTATAGCAACAGGCGAAATTTATCTGGACAGATTTTTAGCTATAGGCTCTTTCGAACAGTTGTCCACTTTAGAAGGATGGGCAGCCATTGAGCCGACTTATCGCATGAAGGCCAAATGGATTGAAGCTTCCTTAAGAGAAAAAGCAGAAAAAGCAGGTTGCCTCTTAGTAGGCCCCATGCAAGTACTCTTAACCCATCTAAAAAGCTTAATGCTCGAAGCTGCTCCTGAGTTATTAGGATTACAAGATACTTTCAATTTAATTTCCAGATTGCAAATTACTCACCCAGTAGTAGTAGGCGAGTTTATCCAAAATGGAAAGAAATTGCGCATTTTACGTAAAGTTTTGCAAACTTTACTCAGCGAGCGCGTAGCTCTAAATAATTTAGTGACTATTTTGGAAACTATCGGCGATAATTTAACAGAGCAACTTAGCTTAGATAACGATTATATTGAAAAGCTGGCCAACAAATGTCGTTTATCCTTGGCCAGACAAATTTGTTGGGCTAACCTTACCCCTGCAGGTGAATTACAAGCAGCCGTTACCGGAGACAAATTAGAAGCCGATTTATACGCTTTAAAAGAATTATTCTCGCGAGATAAAGTCAAAGACAGTCAAGAAGAATCTTTGGTTGATAAAATTATCTCTTGCCTCAAAGAAAAATTACAAGCAGCTGGTAACCCCGGTGTGATTATCACTCCTCCAGAATTACGCAGTTTCTTATCTAAGCTTATAAATGCAGATATTCCACATATGTGCATTTTGTCAACCCAAGAAGTGGCTAAAGGACGTGTAAAACTAATCGTCAATGGAGTTCTCGACTATAAAAAGGAAAAGTCCACCTCCGACGCTTCAACAGAGGCAGAAAAAACATCAACCGACAACAGAGCGAACGAGAAAGCTGAAGAGACTAACTCGGAAGCTTCCTCGACCAGCGAAGGCTTTATGGGCATATTCAAAAAATCCAGCAAGAAGAATAAATGAACATTACTGTAGTTTACGCTTTAGCCCATGCTCTGCTGGATTTTGCCTGCGCCTTCGCCTACTTTGCTAACGCAGCTCCAAATTTTTCCGACTGGGTCATATTGGCTTTGATTTATAATTTATGTGCTTTCGGTCTTCAGGCCCCGTTGGGCTTGCTGGCCGATAAGCTCAACTACAATGCAGCTTTGGCCATTTTGGGTTGTCTTGTAGCAGCAGTGGGCTGTGGCTTTGTGCTTCATCCGTTGGCCTTGGTCATTTTGGCCGGCTTGGGAAGTGCTCTCTTTTATGTTGGTAGCGGAACGGAAATATTAAATTACAGCCAAAACAAATGTTTACCAGTAGGAATATTTTTAGCCTCAGGAAGCGTAGGCTGGTACTTTGGCACCAGTATAGGCTGCACTCAGCCTACGGAAGCCGCAGTTTGGCCTATTTTAGCCATTATTACGGCGACTGCTCTTATAGCTGTTTTTCAATACAAAAAAGATCCTAGCTTCAAATCTGACAATTTACCCTGTCAATCCTGGGCACTTTCTAAAACAGCTTATATCGCTTCTTTGCTTTTGATACTAGTTACTGTGTTGCGCTCATATATGGGCTGCGGCTTGGCTTTATCTTGGATAAAAAGTTCCCCTTGGCTGGTAATGCTGGCTCTATTTATAGGGCAAAG
>SFMI01000067.1 GCA_004554425.1 Candidatus Saccharimonadota bacterium
TACGCCTATAGCAAGCTCCAGGCATAGAAAAGCCTTACGCTTTGCTATAGGCTAAACTCCGCTAAAAATGTGCCGAAACGGAGCCTTTCAGTGTTTGTAAGCTCGTCCAAAGCTTCGACATGGTTGGCCGGCGTCTGCTTCGCCTAACGGCTACGCAGCCATACCGGCCAACTGCCGAAAGCTAAGTCCTCGCCTGGTTCGTTGTGTACAGCGCTTTAAGGTTGCGCAACACAGTTACACGCGTATTTTTTACCAACAGGCGGGCCGTACACTAATTAGCGTCTCTAAGCTAAAAAACTACGCAACAGGCAAACAAGTGCAGATTTTATACGCTTGACATTTTGTGTTATGAATGTTGGTACTAAATTTACAACCTTGTTGATAAGTTCGTTATATCCAATTCTTAGGCAGGCTTTTTCTTAATAAAGGCAAAAACTTGTAACGGCGCAATTCTCCGGATTTGTGCAAGTTTTTTATGTTTTGGATTTTTTTACATGGCAGCTGGAGCAGCTCAACAAAAAAACGGTATCGACACTTGGCAAGGAAGCAAATTATATAACCATTACACTTATACAAGTCCTGAGGAGGCTTCTGAAAGCGGCTCAAACTTAGCTAAAGCTGATCTTATGTTTTTGGAAGGCAATTTTGAGCAAGCTCTATCTTTTTATAATAAAGCTTCCCAAGAAGAGGAAGAAAAAAGCAAAATATTAGGTTTACGTGGTTTTATTCATTGCCATTTAGTTCAGGGCAACCTCGATAAAGCGGTATGTTACGGTGAAAGCTATATGAAGCTTTTTCCCAATTTGGATAAAGCGGAAAGCACTTGGCTTTATGCTCTGGCTTGCAATTTGAAAAAGGACAATGTCAATAAGCTTAAAGAAGCCATAAAAACTGTTTATAGTTCAGAGAAAGTAGCGCGAAATAGCCAGGATCCCATCTATATGATGGAGCGTATTTTTGTTTTATATAAAGCCAATTTGCTCAACGAGGCCACCAGAGCTACAGAAGATTGGAAAGGCTACTTTGGCAATGATTTAAACATGTGTCAGCGTATGGGCGAAATGTTCTATATGTTGCAACGTTATAACAAGGCTTTTGACTTTTTACAAATTGCTGTGCAGCGTGGAGTAAATAGAGCTCGTTTGTGGTATTTGCATGCTCTGTCGGCAGCAGCTAACAAAAATTTTGATATAGCCGAGCGCTCGGTAGAAAAAGCCGCTCGTTTAAATTGTCCTTTGCCTTTTATGGAAAATTTGGCTTCTGAAGTGAAACGTTTAAAAAGACAGGCTAACGGTGGCTTTTTTGACTTTATTAAAAATATGTTCATGCCTTAAAGGCGGTGAATTACTTCTGGGTTTGCTAGTCGTAGCGCTAATATCGGTTAAGTATTAACAAAAAAGCCCTTCCTCTTTTGGAAATTGAAGAGGAGGGGCTTTTTATCTCTTGGCAAGTTGTGTTAATTAGCAACTACTTTTCGATAATTATTTTTTCAACTCGGCAGCTTGCTCGCGCAAAGTTTCAGCTTTATCAGTCTTTTCCCAAGTGGCGCCGGGAAGGGCGCGGCCGAAGTGACCGTAAGCAGCCAAAGCTTTGTAAATAGGACGACGCAATTTGAGTTTGCGAATGATAGCACCGGGACGCAAATCGAAGTTCTTGCGCACTAAGGCAATAATGTCGGAGACGGGGATCGTTTCGGTGCCGAAAGTATCGACAGAAACGCTCACAGGCTCAGCTACGCCAATAGCGTAAGCGAGAGCAACTTCGCATCTGGAAGCCAAACCAGCAGCCACGATATTCTTAGCTACGTAACGAGCGGCGTAGCAAGCAGAGCGGTCTACTTTCGTCGGATCTTTGCCGGAGAAGGCGCCGCCGCCATGAGCAGCCATACCGCCGTAGGTATCGACGATAATTTTACGTCCGGTTAAACCAGTGTCGCCTTGAGGGCCGCCGATAACGAAACGACCGGTGGGGTTGACCAAAATGCGAGGAGAGACGATCTTGTCGCCTTCCTTCTTAATGAACTGAGCGGGCACGATAGGAAGGATCACGTGCTCGATCATATCTTTGCGAATTTGCTCTAAGGAGACATCGGGATCGTGCTGAGTAGAAATGACGATAGTGTCGATAGCTACGGGCTTACCGTTTTCATAGCGAACGGTTACTTGGGTTTTACCGTCGGGACGGAGGTAACTCAAAACGTTGGTCTTGCGAACCTTAGCTAACTGGAAAGCCAAAGCGTGAGAGAGCTGGATAGGCAAGGGCATAAGCTCAGGAGTTTCGTCGCAAGCATAGCCGAACATCATACCTTGGTCGCCGGCGCCTACGGCGTCTTCTTCCTCGGCCTTATCTTTTTCGTCGCGTACTTCCAAAGCGCAGTCTACACCCTGAGCAATGTCGGGAGATTGACCGTCGATGGAAATGAGCACGCCGCAGCTGCGTCCGTCAATACCGTAATCGGGGCAATCGTAGCCAATTTCGACTAAGGTTTTGCGTACGATGTCAGCGATATCGATGTAGGCTGAAGAAGTGATCTGACCGGCAATGTGAGCGCAACCGGTGTGAAGGAAAGTCTCGCAAGCGACACGAGACTGAGGATCTTCAGCTAAGAAAGCATCCAAAATAGCATCAGAAATCTGATCGGCCACCTTGTCAGGATGTCCCTCAGTTACAGATTCTGAGGTAAAAAGTTCGTAGTTATTAGCCAAAATAAATAAGCTCCTTAATTGATTAACAGCTTAAATTTTTAAGCTGCCATACACACCGCCGACTTAAACTTCTGAGGGGTAAAGCAACAAAATCGGCTTTCTGTTTTTAGGCACACAACTTTGAGGGGGAAGGAGCGCCGCCTAAATTACAACTAATGGAGTGACGCGAGTTGCGCCACTCCACTTAGCCTACAAAAAAATCTGTTATCGACAGCTACATTCTAGCAGATTGAGACCACCTTGACCAGGGGCTTTTGCTATAAAGTGTCTGTCAGGGAATTGTATTCCGCCTTTTTAGCTTTGTCCTGCTTATCAGCAGCAGAAGTTTTCTCAGATTTTTCCTTATCCTTATCGTCGGAAGTTTGAGAATCGGAATTTCCAGCCGCACTGTCGCGCAAATTTTTAGGCTCTTGATTGTCTACAGAATCTTTGTTCTTTTTGCTTTCGGCTTTGGAAGAATTGCCATCGGAGCTAAATTCGTCAAGCATAGAATCTCCACCGCCTTCGCTTCTATTTTGATACTTGGCAGTAGGATAGGGAGCAGGCTTTGGACCGTACAAATGGATAGGATCGCGCTGGTGGATAATCTGGATACGGTTGCTGCCAGCGTCGGCCACATAGAACATTTGGCCTAAGCCTTCGGAAATTTGTTGCGGATGATGCAAAGCAGCATTTTCGCTACCACCCACGCCCCACTCGGTAATGAAGACGCCGTTGCCAGTAAACTTTTGGATGCGGTTGTTGCCAGTATCGGATACCAATACGCTGCCATCGTACATAACCAGAACGTCGGTAGGCTTGTCAAATTCGCCGGGGCCTTTGCCGGGAAGTCCCCATTTAAGCAAAAGCTCTCCATCGGCGTTAAATTTCAAAATTTGATTGGACTTGGTGTTGGCTACGTAAATTTCGTCGTTGACATTTAAATCCAATCCCCAAGGCTGATTTAAATTGAGTGAACCGTTGTTTTCCAAAGCAGAAACAAATTCGCCCTTAGGGTTGAAAAGTTGCAAACGATTATTGCGGGCGTCAGTTACCCACATATAGCCTTCGCTATCGAAAGCAATGCCAATAGGAGCGGCAAATTGGCCTTCTCCTTGGCCTAAAGAACCGACCTCGCCGAGATATTCGCCCTGAGTAGTAAAGTGAAGCAAGCGGTTGTTGCCGGTATCGGATACCCAAATAGTGTTATCTGGGGCTAATTTGATGCGCAAAGGCTCGCGCAATTGAGCGTCGCCGGAGCCTTGAGAACCCCAAACGTCGATAAGTTTGCCTTGAGGATCAAAGCGCTGAATGCGGCAATTTCTAGTATCTAAAGCGTAAATGTTGCCGCTGGCGTCGACGGTAACTCCGGTGGGTTCGTTTAATTCACCAGCTCCTTTACCGGCTACACCTGTACCGATAGTTCTTTCAAATGAGGGGGGAAGCTCGTTCTGAGTGTAATACCAAACTAGGGCTGCTGCCCCGCCTAAAAATAGCACAAAGACGAACGTCCATATCAAAAGGCGATAACTGCGCACGATAAACTCCGAAATATTATGCTGTAGATTTTTGCTCTGACTTGAGCTAGCTTTTTACGCCCGAAATTGCCAGAAACAAAAGCCCAAACCTTCTCAATAAGGCTCAAATTCCTTTCTTTTTTGCGAGTTGTCTTCCTTCCTTGAAGGGGCGGGCCCCCCAAGGCCAACTGGGATTATTGAGCGATAGTGCTTCGCATAATTGGTATGCTTATTGAACCTTTTAAAGGCGTTTTTTTTCTATAAAGTGTGTTTGAACATAAAAGTTACTATGTGTTGTATATAAAACCTAGGTAAAAATAGTAAAAAAATATTATGTTTGTATATGCATTTAATATTGACAGCTTGTCCTTTAATTATTAGAATATGGCAGGCAGAATGCGCTGTTTGTACTTTCACACCGTCTAGTTTGGGTGGGGCAGATGAAGGTACAACTAATAAATTTTGCCTGGCTGTCCGTAGTTTGGGGGAGAGTTGGCAGCTTTGGTAAAGCGGAGTATAAGTAGAAATGTCTATAACGAAGAATGCCACCAAAACCGGCACCAAGAGCAGAGTTACTTTTAAGTTGAGTAGTGAGAAGGCCGGCGATTTTAACGCTCGTCGTGTTGTGGTGGTGGGCGATTTCTGCGATTGGAAGGTTGAGCAAGGCAAAGAGATGTCTATTCTGAAAGACGGATCTTTCAGTGCTACCATTACCTTAGACGCCGGTAAGAGTTATCAATTTAAATATGTAGTCAATCCTGGTGAGAGTGATTGTCGCTGGGAAAATGATGAACGCCCCGATAATTGGGTGACCGACAGCAACGGTAATAGCAATTCTTTAGTAGTGATCGACTAGAGTTTGCTACAGAATTAGCAAGAATAAACGTTTGGACTGGATAGCATAAATGCTAATTTAGTCTGGGCGCAAGTTTGTTTGAATGTCCAAATAAAAAGTTCGATAAGTGAGGCAGATTTGAGGCTGTCCGCGGCAAACACTTGTCGGCGTTTGGGTTCTGCAGTTCTTTTCAAAAAGCTTCCGAGGCTGCAGAAATTTAGATCTTCAGACAAAAAAGAGAGCCACGCAAATATATTTGCTTGGCTCTTTTCGTTTATTTTTCGCGTCAGCGATCTTTTGAGTATGGCTATGGCCGACTTATACGTAAGCCGCAAACTTAACATACAGGCACTACTTATTCTTGTTTTGCAATTCTTTTAAGCGCTGTTGCAAAGCCTTCTGTCTTTGGCGAGTGGCTTCAATCTCTTTTTGGGGCAAGCCGCCAGCTTCAAACAATTCCTCTTGGCTACTTAAAGTGCGCTCACATTGGCTAAGCTCGCTCTTCACTTGCAAAAGCTCCTGAATATAGGCATCTTGTTTGTCTTTTTTGTAGTCTTTCACAGTTTTGCTTAAATTTTGGTCTTTCGCTACCAAATTGTTGACAAAATTTTGCACGTCTTGCCAGCTTAAGCCTCGCTTTTGTGCCTCTTGTTGGGCTTTGATCGTGCGTTTATGACAAAGCTCGAGCTGCTTTTGCAATTTTTTGATCTTGCTTGGGTTTTCTTTTTGTGAAGTTTTAACTTTAAGCAAATCGCGACGAGTATTTTCTAAATTGCGGCGTGTCTGTTCTACTTCGCGGCGTGAGACTAAACCATCTTCGAAATATTTTTCCATATTGCGCAAAGCCAGCCGCTTTTCCGTATAGCGCTCTTCAAGTTTTTGCCTTTCGATTTGGTCGAGCTTGTTTTCTCTAGAGCGAGCTTCCATTTCTTCTTTGACGGTATCTTCGTTATTGTAGGCGCTGAGCCAGGCAACCATAAGTTGCTCGCGGCTAGTAACAGGTTGTACTTGCAAAGCTCCAGCCATGACCGCTTGTTTATCTTTTTCACCAAAAGGGATATAAGCTCCGTCGGCGCCGCGCATTTTTACGTCGACATGGTTGACAGCGATAGTACCTACTGTATCGCCAACATTGATAATTTGGCCAAGCCTGGCTACAGGCACTATGTGGCCATAAGTAACTTCTACGCCATTAGAAGAAGCGACGGTGACGCCCCATTCTCCGTCGGCCCAAGGCGCGATAGAAACGACTGTACCAGGCCAACCGGCGCGGGCAGCGGTACCAGCTTGCATAGCAATATCGTAGCCTAAATGCAAACCGGCGCGGCGACGATACATAGAGACAGAGCGATAATCGTAAAAAGTGCTAGTGACGCAAGCCCAAGAACAAGATTGACGTTGCAAATTAACTAGATCGCTTAAAGAAGTAACTTGCGGCACGGCAGCTGGAGTAGGCTTAGTGGCGCTAGGCATACCATACTTTTTTTGGGCGGCCTTAATTACTTCCGGTACCGCCGCGCTGCTAGGCTTCCTTTCGGCCAGCGCTGTGCTCGGACTCAACAAGCAAGCCAACACTGCCGCAGTGAATAGACATTTATGTGATAATGAATACTGACTAAACATAATGAACAAATCTTTCCTGGGGGTAGATTAGCATTAACTGTTTAGTCAGTCAACGAAAGAAGCGAAAATAGACAGGTTAGTTATGACACCACACATAAGCAGTATAACGGCCGCCGCCAAGTTTGTGTATTTTGTTGGCTTTAAGCAATTCAGCCAAAGTGCGCTGAATGGTAGTTTGGCTTATATCTGGACATTTTTTCACTAGCTCAGCTTTAGTTATGGGGCCGAGGTGAGCTTTAATAACTGCTTCCAGACGTTCGACTTTAGTTAAGTTGCTAACAGTTAAAATTTTCACTCGCGAAGCGAATTCTTTATAAGCTGCTACTATAACTCCCAGCATATAGCGCACAAAAGGAGCATAATCATTTTGGCCATCATGCCAACCGACAGAGCTGGCTTTTAAGCTTTCGTAGTAGGTTTCTTTGCTTTGCTCAATCAGTTTTTCAATACTTATATATTTTCCCACAATATAACCAGCGCGGTACAATAAAAGCAGCGTCAGCAAGCGGCTCATACGTCCATTGCCATCTTGGAAAGGATGGATGCAAAGAAAATCCAAAATAAACATAGGAATTAAAAGCAAGGGATCGAGCTGGCTATTTTTCAAAGCGCTATTGAAAGAAGCGCACAGAGTTTCTATATTTTCAGCAGTTTCCCAAGCGGCCACCGGTTGGAAGCGTAGTTTTTTATTGCCTTGGCTGTCTATTTCAGCGATTTGGTTATCGACAGCTTTAAAAGTTCCGCCAATACTAGCGGAAAATTTGTATAAGTCGCGGTGCAATTGCAGCAAGATAGAAGGTTTAATTGGTATATAATCGTGACTTTCGTGGATAGTGTTAAGCACGTCTCGATAGCCGGCGATCTCTTGTTCGCTGCGCGTTTTAGGAGCAGTTTTTTCGGCCATAAGCTCTTGCAAACGCTCGTTGGCAGTGTAAATGCCCTCAATTTTATTGGAAGCTTCCGTACTTTGAATTTTGGCAACTTCGACCAATTTAGCTAAAGTATCGCTTTGAGCCTCAATAAATAGATTTTGCTCTCCCTTGTATTCGCGAATAGTTAGCAATAAAGAGACAATATCCGGTTGCAACAAGGCTTTATAGTTATTTTCTAAGTTATAATTAGGCATACTCCCGCACCGCATTTTTATTTTGGCTGGGCTTCAGTATACCATTTCAATTTAGTCATCAATAGTTTTAATTTAGTCATTTAAAGCTAAAATGACTAAATTAAAATAGGGGATGGTGTAATTAAAAAGTTGTGTAGCGCTTAGCAGCCTTAAAGCATAGCTGCGGCGGCAGTATTGTTGGCGCTACGTTAGTAACGTTTGGTGGCAGTATGGCACTTAGCAATATGGGCGGTTGCCTCTTAGTTTGCCGTAGGTAGCTTTAAATACCATGTTGCTGAGCCATTCTTTGAAGCTAGCATTGCTTTGGAACTGGCCAAATAGTTCGTACCAATCGCTAAATCTAGCCAAGATAGCTTCATCTAAGGCTTTGTCGCTTTCCATTTTGGCATTTTCTTTATCTGAATTTTTGGCAGCATTTCTGTAGTTTTGGTTTTGGGCTACAGCTTGAGGCAAAGTGGAAATTTGTTGTTTGATGTTATCTTTGTCTTTCCAATCGATATTGCCAAAAAGGCTGTTAAATTCGTCTAAAATAACTGTTAAAGGATCCAGCTCCGCTTCTTTAGGTTGCATGGCTTGGCCTACCGGAACTGGGCCTATTTCGGCGTTGGCATCTTCTAGACGGATAGACATCATGCTTTGGGCTTGGATTCTGTAACTGTCTAAGTCTACAGCTTGCAAAATACCGGCGCTAAGATCATCTTCGAAAGGCGCAGGCAATTTAGGTAAAAGCAAAGTTAAGAAAATAGACAGTTTTTCCCACTCGGGGCTGCCGTAGGGCATAATGGCTCCTAAAAAACTGTAAGTTCTAACGAATGATTTGGCAGCGCTCTTAAATTTTACTTGATCTTCGCTTTCTAAGTCTTTGTAATTGGTAGCGCAATTATCCAAAATAGGATCGATTTGGCTGCGGTTAGCTTTATGTAAATACAAGTCTACTAGCAAATTTACTTGGCTTTGGGTGTAAACTTGGTGATTTTCCATTTCACAGACCAAATCGTTGAGTTTATTGGGATCAGTTTCGCCGGAAAGAATGGTAGTGCGATAGTAGGCGGAAAAA
>SFMI01000068.1 GCA_004554425.1 Candidatus Saccharimonadota bacterium
CAAACCGCCGGCTTCACTAAAAGTCCAGCGCAAACATTCATCTTTTTTGTCTAAGTTGACTACATAGGTATCGCAAGGCGTATTGCCAGAGCCTATGCTGACAGCCAAACGATGATCATGTGCAAATTTTAATCCATAAACTACACCGTCGGGGACGTTTTCTAAGCGACGGTATTTGCAATTGCCTTTACGCAAATCCATTATATAGATTCTGTTAAAGCCATCTTCATTGGTGACAAAAGCTAAAAATTGGCCGTCTTTAGTAAGTTTCAAGCTAACAACATCAGCATTTATTTCAGGAGCCATGTAACTTACTTTGCCTGTGGACAATCTTTGATAAGCCAAACGTTGAAATTCGCTGCCGTTATCAGTAGTAAAGAAGACACCTTTGCCATCGGGGGCGAATTTAGCCGATTCTCCCAAAGCCACCGTACCTTTACCATCATTGCCAATAGGAGTAACCTTGCCGCTAGCCAAGTCAAAAACAGCCATAGACGAATCAGTAATAGATACGTATTTATAAAGTAATAACTTGTCGCCTTGCTTTGACCAATCCATCACATTCCAATATCCGCCAGGGCTATAAACCATCTTGGCTTGCTCAGGATGCTGAGGATCCATAATCCAAATATCCCAATTGGCTCCGTCACGCTGCGTAGATTGATAAGCTATTTTGGTACCTTCATTGTTCCAAACTACCGAACCGTAACGGGCTTTGCCGTCAGTAAGCATTCTGCAACGGCCATCGCCCAAATTCCATAAGAAAATTTGGTAATTTTCATTACCACCGACATCTTTTAAAATAGCCATTTCATTTTTGCTGCTGTCGGGATTCACGATAACATCATTGACTGGTTCATCAAAGAAGGTGATTTGTTCTCTGTAAGATCTGGGACTGGCCACACGATGAACTTGAGCAGTTTGGGCAAAACGAGTAAAAACAAGCAAGCCGCGCCCTTGAGGATCCCAATCAGCTACGGAAGCCGAACGAACATTGGAATACTGACCTAAACGCTCAACTAAAGAAGTAGGAATTTCCGGAACACCTTCTATAGTTAAATTTCCCTTAACTTGACGAGAAATCGCGCTTTTAGAGGGAGCTACTTGACCTCCATTATTTTCAGCCACAGCCGCCGGAGAAGCCAAACAAGCTAATCCTAAAACGATGGCCCCCATACGAAACCACTTAGAACGGAAATTCATAACGTCACTCCTGTGTTAAAGTTTTTCTTTAGGCCTAAACATATAGAGTTCTGCCCAAACAATTTTTTTTCTAGGTGATAATTAAATTCCTGGTAACATATTTTTTTTATGTTTGACTATAATTTACAGTAGCAAGTTTGCAAAGAAACAGCATTGAAATTTTGGGCAGTTGCTTCTGCGCAAGTGTTTGGGATTAGGTGTTCCTAAAAGCGGAGTGCTTAAAGTAGTTCACATATTTACCATTATTTTTGGAGGCTTTACCATGATTTCCGGCGTGTCTGATAACTTTAGAGTTTTCAATCAGCCCATTTCCAACGTTTCAGTTACTGGCGCCAAGGCCGTAGCAGCCGAAAGCGCACCTGCCCTTCCCGCCGACACTCTCACTAAATCCAAGTCCGATTCTTCTGCCGGACTTATTCCCAAGTCTCTCTTCTGCTCTACCGCAGCCAAAACTGAAGAGACTGCCAGTGCTTCAGCCGTTACTACCAATTCCGTAGGTTCCTGGCAAGCCAAATGGGGCCCCCAAGTTATTTACTTCCCTCTTACCGACCGTTTCAGCGACGGCGACCCCAGCAACAACTTTAATGTAGATAAGAACAACCCCACTGCCTACCACGGCGGTGACTTGCGCGGTGTTATCAACAACTTAGATTACATTAAAGACTTAGGTGCCACTTGCTTATGGGTCGCTCCTATGTACGACAACGCCGACAAGGTAAGAATGGGCAACTACGAAGGTACAGGTTATCACGGCTACTGGATTACCGATCACTATAAAGTAGACGAGCATCAGGGCACCATGAATGATGCCAAAGAGTTAGTCTCCAAAGCTCATGAAAAAGGTATGAAAGTCGTTTTGGACACCGTACTCAACCACGTTGCTCCCAATCATCCTTGGGTAAACGATCCCAGCAAACACGACTGGTTCCACCACAATGGTGGTATCCAGAATTGGGACGATCCTTGGCAATTGGAAAATCGCGACGTTTGCGGTTTGCCCGACCTTAATCAGAGCAATCCTGAAGTTTACAAATATTTATTGGACAATACTCTTTGGTGGGTCAAAGAGACCGGCGCCGACGGCATTCGTTTAGACGCCATTAAGCACGTCGATCACCAGTTCTGGCAGAAATTCTGTGCCGATATCAAAAAAGAGATGGGCAACGACTTCATGATTTTGGGTGAAGCTTTGCACGGCGATCCCAACGTCGTTTCCGGTTATATGCGCGACGGTATGGACAGTTGCTTCGATATGCCTTTGTATTACACTATTCGTGATACCATTGGTAAAGATGGCAGCGCCAGAGAAATTGGTAAGCGCTTTGCTGAAGATAACAAGTATCCTGATGCCAGCAAGATGGTTACTCTGTTAGACAACCATGACTTCGAGCGTTTCATGAACAACACCAACAACAGCCGCGGCGAAGACAAGCTCAAGCTGGGTATGGATTTGATTATGACTTGTCGTGGTATTCCTTCCGTATACTACGGTGACGAGACTGCCATGGTTGGCGGCGGTGACCCTGACAACCGTCGTGATATGGAATTTGGCACTAAGCCCCACATCACTGAGCACCTCCAGAAATTAACTAGCACTCGCGCCGCTATGCCCGCTCTCCAGTTTGGTCAGCAAATGGAAATGTGGCAAGATGACCAGATTTACGCTTTCTGCCGTCGTCACGAAGGCCAGGAATGCATCACTGTTTTGAATAACTCCTACGATCACCAGACTCGTAATATTCCTCTGCGCGAAGGCAGCCCCTTACACAATGGCGATGTAATGGTTGACGTTCTCACCGGTGATAAATTCACCGTAAACAACAATTGCCTCAACATTGGCACTGCCGACAAGCAGGGACGCGTGCTGGTTCCTGAAAAGGACTATGGGAATATTCAATTCAAAAAGTAATTGAATATAAACATATATGCACTTGTCGTTAGCAGTTGTTGAATTCTTCGGAAAGAAATAACTGCTGGCGGCTGCGGTACAAAACAACTTCAACAATAAAGCCCGCCCTTCTTAGAAGGGCGGGCTTTTTCTTAATATATTACTATAGAGCTTTCAGTTCTGTTCTTGCAAAGTCAAACATAAATTTTGTAACAACAAAGTTGTTTTAACATTACGCTCTACGTGATATTTAGCTAAATCTACTGCAACTAGATTTTTCTCGAAATAGCCCAGTTTATGTTCTGAAGCAATGGGACTCAATTTTTCCATATAGTCCTCATTGATTAGCAAGTTTGCAGAAGCAGTCGCCTTCAAAAGTAACAAATCGCGATAAAAAGAAGAAGCAATAGCCAAAATCCATAGCAAATGATCTTTTTCTTTAAGAGAAGAGCTATTGCATAATTTTTCCAGAGAAGAAGCGAAACCTAAAGCCCCCCACAAATTTTGAGTAGAAGAAAGAGAAGCTAGAATTTCTAAAACGGCCACTCTACAATCCCAAAGGCCATTGTCTTGCACAAAACTGAGAGCAGCCCCTAGAGAGCCTTCACTTATTTTAGCTGCAGTCAAGGCTTTGTTTTTTTCAAAACCGCGAGATAATAAATTCTCTTGCACTAAGTTATACGGTAAAGCCTTAAACTCAAAGCGACGGCAGCGCGACACTACTGTTGGCAAAAGATGTCCTTCAGGTTGAGCTACCAAAATAATAATAAGGGAATCAGGCGGTTCTTCTAAAGTTTTCAAAAGCGCATTTTGAGCTTCTTCAGTTAGGCGCTGAGCTTCATCAATAATCCAAAAGCGATACCCACCTTCATAAGAGCACGTTTGGACAGAAGCAATAGCCTCACGCACTTCATCAATACCAATAGTCATTTTATTATCGGCATTAGTTAAAATGCTTACGTCAGGATGGTTGCCTGATTCTACACGCCGACAATTTGTACAAGAACCGCAGGGCCCTTGCTCAGATTTATGTTCGCATAAAACAGCCGCAGCGAACCAACGAGCAGCTAAATATTTGCCTACTCCTCTGGGACCAACAAAAAGATAGCTAGGAGAAAGCTTATCCTCAAAAGCTAAAAGGCGCAGATATTTGAAAATAGTTTCATTGCCTACAATTTGCATGTCTTTCCCCTAAATTTCAAAATCAGTCAATGGCAAGACGAGCGCGGCACCAAGGCTCTATTAAGTGCCAAACTTGTGCAGATACTTCCTCAAAACTTTGTGAAGCATCTATAATATGCCAACGTTTTTGCTCCTCGGCGCTAAAAGTAAGCTCTCCTAAATGGCCTCTAGCCATGTCCAAATAATTTTGGCGCAATCGTTCAAAAAATTCTTTTTTTTCTAGCTCAATACGATCAAAATTTCCCTTGTTTTGACTATAACGTTTGGATAAACGAGAGCGGCCAGTCGCGTAATCTAAATCAAAAAGCAAAGTAAGATCTGGCTTGCAATTGGCAGCGACTAAATTATTTAATTCGATCACAACTTGCAAAGGCAAATCTCTGGCTCCCTGATATGCCAAAGAAGAATCGTAAAAACGATCGCAAATAACCACTTCACCTTGTTGCAACTTAGGCATAATCAATTGCTGTACATGCTGAAAACGCGAAGCCTCGAAAAGCAAAAGCTCTGTCATAGGTAACATATCTCGATTGTCAGGATCGATTAGCAACTGGCGAATTTTATCACTAATGGGAGTTCCACCAGGTTCACGCGTTACCGAAACGGTCAAACCTTTTTGGCGCAAACGCTCAGCTAAAACTTGAGCTTGAGAAGTTTTACCTCCACCCTCAGGGCCTTCCAAAGTTATAAAAAAACCGCGCTGTTTGGCTTGATTACTCATTTTTTTAATCTCCGCCCAGTTAAATTACCATACTATTACACCCTTGCAAGCGCAAATAACATTCTGGTTCAACTCCGTAAATAACCGACTTAAGGCCAGCTTTAGCAGCAATTTGACCTTGTAAACGACGCAAGGCACGATCTTGGGGCAAAAGATTATAAGGACGTCCAGTCTTTTGCACTTCTTCAATAGCTTCAATTACTTCTAGCTGTGCCAATTCTGCCGTGCTTAAAATAGAATCTTCAAAATAGCTATCTAAGAAACTCTTAATTTTTGGCCAAGTATTTTCTTCCAAAGGACAAACTTTCAGCCCTCCGCGTTTGATGGCTTGGAAGAGTTGGGGATCGTTATCCCGGCTGGATTCTAAAGCCAATACCACATTAGCTGTTTTCCAAGTTGTGACAACTTGCGCAGGCAATTCCAACAAATTGATCAGCTTTTCTAAACGACTGCGACTAATTCCCACAGGATAAATGCTAATTTTAGTCTTCATGCCCACATGAGGCTTGGGCTCCTCAGTTTGAGCTAGAAGTACATTACCTTCTGCATCACGATAGCGATCACGGCGCAAATAAGCGAAACGTTCATCTAAGCTGGTCGGAATTGCCACTTTTTCTTTTTCTACTTCACTATTTTCCCTACGTTTAGGTAAAAGAGAACCGTATTTGGCCAAAATTGGCGAATTTCCCAGCTTGTCCTCTCCTCCAGTTTCGGCCTTGCTAACTTCTGATCCAACGCTATTAGCAGATTCAGCAAAATCCTGTTCAGCATCTATCTCTTTAGCTACAGCCTTACTCTTCTTAGCCTTTTTTTTGCCCTTAGTTCCGCAAGCGCTCCCCATTTCTGCAACATTCTGGCTATTGCCAGAAGAAGTCTGGCGCACTCTCATCAAAGGAGCTATTTCAGCGCCACGCAAAATAGCATCAACAGAATCTGCAACATTTTTATGAATAGCAAAAGTATGGCGATCTCGTAGCTCGATCACTACATCGAAAGTAGGAGGCGATTTACGCTCCAAAATGGCTTTACGACCGCCTCCGCGCTTAAAGGCTATTTCATCTGACAAAGTGACCGACTCTATACCGCCAACCAGATCACATAAAGTAGGGTTTTGAATTAAATTTTCCAACATAGTGCCATGAGCTGTAGCCACAAGCATAACACCACGTTCGGCAATAGTTCGAGCTGCATACGCCTCAGCTTCTGTGCCTATTTCATCAATAACTACCACTTGCGGTGTATGGTTTTCCACCGCTTCAATCATAATCTTATGCTGATCTATAGGATCTGGAACTTGCATACGACGGGCCGAGCCGACGCCAGGATGGGGAACATCACCATCACCAGCAATTTCATTAGAAGTATCAACTATTACAACTCTCTTATGCAACTCGTCAGCTAAAACTCTGGAAATTTCGCGCAATACGGTAGTTTTGCCCACCCCTGGCTGCCCCAGAAGCAAAATGCTGCGACCGCTCTTTACCACATCTTTGATAATATCGGCATCCCCGTAAACGGCTCTTCCAACCCTAGCTGTAAGCCCCACAATACGGCCACGACGATTGCGTATAGCTGAAATGCGGTGCAAAGTAGCATCAATTCCAGCCCGATTATCGGAGCCGAATTCTGACACATAAGAAGAGATATAGTCGAAATCGCTATAAGTAACCGGCTGATCACAAATAGTGCAAATTTCATTTTGAAAACGAGCCATAGGCAAACGGCCCAAATCGGCTACAAATTCAATCAAGCTGTCAACCGAACGCCCCAAGTTTTCATATCCTTCGCACCAAGCTGGAGGAAAAACACACATTAGCTCTTCAATATTGTCGGAGGCAATAGTCAATTGTTCGGTTGATTCGTTATCCATACCTTACTCAGAACCCCTTATACGTTCCAAAATAGAAAAGTAGTTTTATTTTTCGCTCTCTTTCTTCCTTCCGAGCCACAACTACAGTTAGCGAGCGATAATTTTCACTTTTTCTAAATTCAAATCACTTAAACCATCAATAGGGATACCAACTGCATTTAAAGCTTTCAAGTATTCCCAGTGTTCACGCTCTATACGCTCTCCGGGACAAATCAAGGGTATGCCAGGAGGATAAGGAGTAATCAACTCGGCACAAACTTCACCTAAAGCTTGCTCCCAAGAAACATATTTTGCCGAACTAAAATAAGCTTGACGCGGACTGATAACTTGTTCGGGGAAACCAGGAAAATCTAAAGAAGCTGCTTTTTGCAAGGGAGCTTTTACTCCCTCGGCAGAGACCCAACCATGAGGAGAGGCAGCAATTTCAGTTAAGGCCTGTTCCAATTTATCTAAATCTTGATCGCTATGGCCGGGAGTAATAACTAAGACAATATTGCGCATATCAGACATTTCAGGTTGAATCCTGAAACGGTAACGTAAAGTGCGCTCCAACTCAACGCCATCAATGCCTAAATCTAAAGCAGAAATAACGACTCTGGTTTTATCGTAATCAAAAGCTTTTTCCTGCTCCATTAGACGCAAGCCAGCAGTACGACGTACAAAACAGCGCACACGTTCAGCAGATTCTAACGCTTTGTGCCAGTCTTCCCTACCATGTAAAGCCAACTGACGCCTGGCAAGATCTAGCGAAGCTAACAGTAAATAGCTTGGGCTGGTACTTTGCAACATGCGCAAAGTTAAATTTATTCGTTCTGGATCGATCCTAGAGCCTTGACAATGAAGTAAAGATGCTTGAGAAAGAGCAGCTAAAAGTTTGTGGGCGCTTTGTACAACACAATCTGCACCTAACGATAAAGCCGATTTAGGCAAACCAGGATGGAAGCCAAAATGGGGTCCCCAAGCTTCATCGACTAATAAAGGCAAATTGTGAGTATGAGCACTGTCGCTAATAGCTTTTATATCGGCGCAAGCTCCATAGGGAGTAGCTCCAGTAACAGCCCAAGCTTTCACATTGGGATAGCGAACTTGTAAACGCTCCATTTCCGCTTTTTCGACCGCTAAACTTACGCCAGTCTCTTTATCATAAGGAGATGAAGCGTAACGCGGTATAGCTCCAGAGAAAATCAAGCCAGCCTGTAAAGAGCGATGGGCGCAACGTGGTAAAATAACTTCTTGTTCAGGCTCAAGCATGGCCAGAAGCATAGCTTGGTTGCCACAAGTGGAGCCATTTACCAAAAACCAAGTTTTTTCAGCGCCAAAGCATTCAGCAGCCAACTCTTGAGCCCGCTTTGTGTAGTTGTAAGGACGATGGATATCGTCCATTTCCAATACTTGCGTAATATCTGCAGCCAAAGCCCGAGCGCCCATTAAGTCTTTTAATTTTATATCTGCAGCTCGCCCCTGACTGTGACCAGGCATATGGAAAGGGACATTTTTTTCCTCGATATAAGCGCATAATGCTTTGTAAAGGGGTGCTTCTTGTTGACGTGCTATATAATCCATTTCAAATTCACCGAAGTCAAATAATTAGTAGAGCGCAAAGCCCAAAATTATGGGCTTTTTAGCATTTTTTCTAAAGGCAAAACTTTATCGGAGAACGAAGGCAAGCCCAATTTTTAGAAGAGGTGGAGGCCATGACCGAAGATCAAAAGGATATCGTTCCCAAGACGAGCTCACTTGCAACAAAAGATTCTGAAACATCTTCAACGAGCCTCTGGGCCAAAGTATTTACTAGCCCTTTCTTTTGGATCGTTTTTGCTATCATAGCTTTAATTAGTATCATAAACTATCTGGAACGTTTTACTAACGTACAAGTCCACAATCAATATCAAATCTTTTAATTTTTAAGTGCGCCGCAATTTACCCAAAGCTGCATCTGAATAAGTAGAGCCTAAGCGGAAGGCACATTTGCCAACATGCAAAACTGTGGCTAAGTCGCAGCCTTCTTCTTCGCGTATAGAAGTTATGATATTGCCAAAATTATCGATATGCAAAATAGAACCGTATATAAGCTCACCTTCTAAGCGATTAGGCTTAATATCAAGCTGAACCAATTGAGATATTTTGCGGCCTAACGAGTAAAGGCTGCACCCTTGGGACAAATGAGCTGCCACTGGAGCGAAAATATCACGACCATGAAAAGTGTGACTAATAGCTTTAGCTTGTAAAGAAGTACAATCTATTTCTATTGCCGATACAAACTTTTCACGACGCAAAGCTAAAGTAAATATGCCATTGTCCGGACCGACAAAAAAATGTTTTTCAGTGCGAATAGCCACAGCTTTTCTGGAACTGCCAACACCAGGATCGACTACTGTCAAAAATACCGTACCTTCAGGGAACCAATCAACACAAGTAGCAAGTGTATAAGCAGCGTCTTTTACATCTCCGAGCGCTATTTCA
>SFMI01000069.1 GCA_004554425.1 Candidatus Saccharimonadota bacterium
TAAGAGTTTCATGATCCAAAAAATTGATATGAGCACTGACGCTTTGTACACTGTCCACAGAATAGAATAAAGGCTTTATATCGATAGTTTTTTCAAATTGAGGAGCAGCCTTAAGTACAACATTAATCAGAGCATTTTTCATCTGTCCACGCCTAGGTACATCAAAATCGACCTTGAGGCGAGGACAATCAAAGCCTGGACGCTCTTCGCTCAGAATATAACCTTCTTTATCGACAATAAACCAATGGTTACGGCTATTTTCTGAATATACTAATACCGCAGGCTGACGCTCTTTTATCTTTATAACAACTTGGCCGTTTCTCTCCAGATAAACACTGTTTTCCAAAATGGCCGAATCGATTAGAGGATGAGACCCACAATTTAGCCACACGGCCCAATAAAGCAAGCCGGTTTTATAAGGAGATTCGCGTTCTACCTCCTCGGCACTAAAAAGGGTGTTACCTTCCACACGAACGTGAGCGATCTTAAATACAGGCGAAAGAAGAAATATACCCTGGGCCATACAGAAAAAGATTATCAATAATACTCGCCGCAGCAAATGCATGGAATGCACGGTCTATTCCTCGTTATTGTCTAGTAGTCTGGGCCAAAGCCGGAACAAAAGAGGACAGCTGCCCTAATGTATAGGCAACATGCCCTCAATAAAGCCTTAAAAAGTTAGAGACGCTCAGTTAGCACAAGGCTGAGACGGGGCGGTTAAAAATTCGGCACAGCGGACAGCACATTTATTTATGTCGCCAGCACCTAAGAAGATTACAATATCACCAGCACGACAATTCTTACCGATATAATCCAAAATATCAGCAGCTGTAGGAACATAAACTACATCGTGAGGAGCGCCGAACTTGCGTACACCTTCTACAATGGCTTCCGCACTTACACCCTCAATAGGTTTTTCACCGGCAGAGTAAACATCAGTCACCAACAGAACATCAGCTTCGCCGAAAATAGTACAATATTCGTCCTGGAAGAATTTAGTGCGAGTATAACGATGAGGCTGGAAAACAGCGATAACTCGCTTAGCCTCGCCCGTATGAGCAGCTTTTATGGCCGCTTTAATTTTGCTAGGATTGTGAGCATAATCGTCTACAATAGTAACACCGTCAAACTCGCCTAAAATTTGGAAGCGGCGTTGTACTCCTCTAAAACCAGCCATATAGCGAGAGATGTCTTCAAACTTCAAGCCTATTTCTAAACCAATCGCTACTGTGGCTAAAGCATTCTGGATATTATGCAAACCGGGCACACGCAAAATGAGTTCGCCCAACTTCTGACCATTGCGCACTACAGTGCATCGAGATGCATAATCGGCAAAGCTGACATCTATAGCGTGAATTTCATTATCTTTACCCAAACCGTAAGAAATAACTTTGCGTTTTACTCTAGGGATAAGAGAACGAACTCCTTCATGATCACCACACATTACCACGAAGCCATCTTCAGCTACACGGTGAGCGAATTGTAAAAAGAGTTCTTCTACGCGCTGACCAGTCTTTTTATGATCATAGCCACAATCGCAATAAGCTTCAGTAGATAAGTTAACATCAGGGTCGATGCTAGTTATCACAGCCGCGTAAGGAGAAAGATCGACAAAAGAAGCGTCAGATTCATCAGCCTCGGCCACCAGATAACTGCCGTCACCCAATTTGGCATTAGATCCTAAATCGTTCAGCTCACCGCCTACAACTACTGTTGGATGCAAATTAGCGCTCTCCAACATAGTAGCAATCATAGAAGTAGTGGTAGTTTTACCATGAGTACCGGCTACGGCTATACCTTTGGTAGGTTTCATAAGCAAGCTAAGCATGTGACCGCGCTGCACGATTAAAATATGGCGTTTTTTAGCTTCCACAACTTCCGGATTGTCGGCTGGCACGGCAGAAGAGACCACTAAGATATCAGTGTCGGCAGGTACGTTAGCCGCACTATGACCACAAAAAATTTGGGCTCCCAGCTCTTCTAAGCGCTGAGTAATACGTGAGCTCTTCAAGTCGGAACCAGAAACGCTATGTCCCATCTGTAACAGAATACGAGCGATACCGCTCATACCAATTCCCCCAATACCAACAAAATGGGCATGTTTAAAGTCCAACATGACGTTACCTTTCATTCTAATCATAATTTTGCAACCTTCAGTAAACGGTTACTAGGTAATTGGACTGAAGGCCGGAACAAAATGTAGGCAAGCAATTTAAGAAGACAAGTTGCTTGCCCCAGCGGACGCTCTTAGCGCCCTTTTTTAGATAAAGCTTTAGTTCTATTTTTATAGATAATCTCAAGAATTTGAGCAATAACAGCCTCGGTAGCACCCTTGTGTCCCAAGGAGGCGGAGGCACGGGCCATTGTTGCTAATTTTTCTTTGTCTTCCAAAAGGGAGACTAAGTTGCTAGTCAGCTCAGCTTCAACTTGCTTATCTAAAATTACCTGAGCAGCTCCATTATTTTCTAATATTCTGGCATTCGCTTCCTGATGATTTTCGGCAGCGTAAGGATAGGGAACCAAAATAGAAGGCAAGCCACGAGCGGTAATTTCTGCCAAAGTAGTAGCTCCGGAGCGGCAAATAATCAAATCAGCAGCAGCATACAAAGAAGCCATATCTTCAGTATAAGCCAGAGGGCGATAATCTATCTTGTGAGCATTTACTAAGTCGATGCTACGAGCAGTAACTTCTTCAATATGTTTGGGCCCAGTAAGATGAATTAGGGTAAGTTCACGATCAGCCAAAGTAGGCAAAGCGGCCAAAATAGCATTATTTAAGCTGGATGCTCCCTGACTTCCACCCATAGCTACCACACAGCAACGCTCAGCAGGGATTTGCAAAGCCTGTCTAGCCTCGGCCCTTCCCTTAAGCAAGATGGAAGTGCGCACCGGGTTGCCAGTCAAAACAGCTTTGGAACTTACTGCAGCGCCATAATTGCCTGGTAAAGACAAACATACTTTCTGAGCTAAGTAAGAAATAAACTTAGCCGATTTGCCCAAGAAAGCGTTTTGCTCCATAAGCAAAATAGGAATATCTAAGCAAGCAGCCGCCAAAGCCACAGGAGCGCAAACGTAGCCACCGGAAGCGACCACAATAGCAGGCTTAAAAATCGAAAGATGATACAAACTTTCCAAAAAGCCCAGGCCAGTCTTGCCCACAGCCAAAAGTTTATTAAAAATACTGCCACTAAGCCCTTGAGCATGGATATTTTTGAGATTATAACCCAGCGGCCCTACGATTTCGCGACCTACACCACGGTAAGAGTCGAAGAATAAAGTTTGAACGCCATTCTGTCTGAGAACCTCAGCCACAGCTAAAGCGGGATATAAATGGCCTCCAGTACCTCCACCAGCAAAAGCTACTTTCAGGGGCTGAGAACCCATAAGAACATTGACCGGAGACGGCAAAAAAGTGTTCTCACTAGAAAAAGGCAACTGCCCAAGAGCTTGAGCGCTCTTACTTGCTTCAGTTCCTTTTTGCTGCTGGCCCAGCACCTCGGAAGCTGAGTTGGAAGCTTTACGATTGCCGAAAGCTTTGGCTATAGCTTTGGCCACTTCTGGAGAAATTGCTGTTAAAGGACGAGCGGCAGAACGCTGCTGCTGTTCATTTTTCATCTGGCTCTGATTATCTTCTGGCAAAACGACTGCACCCCTGGAAAAACTTGCCGCTTACTATTGGTCAAAATAAGTGCGACTTCCTGGCTAAGCGGGTCCATTTTACAACATTTAAGCAGAACAAATTGGCTCTTAAGCATAAGTCTGTTTTATAATTAGGCATTTAGTTAAAATTATTTTGAGTTTGCCTGATACCTCAACAAGAGAAAAACTGATGCTGTATACCAAGATGAGTCATTGTAGTGCTAATTGTAATTGCAAATAAGCAGCCGCCAAATCGAGACACCTTTACTTAGAGTAATCCGTTTCTTTAGGATCATCCTCAGAATTGTCATTATTGGCAGATGCTTCGACAGCAGACGACCAACTGGCCTTAATAGCCGGACGAGGCAACTTAGCTTCACTTTTTACGCGAGATACAGCGACAATAGCTTCCCATTCATTGCTATTAACTGGAGTAACGCAAACTTGCTGATCCGAAGAAGAAATAGTGGCTCCCTCACGCGGAATTTTGCGCTTCTTGGGAGGAATTATGTCTTGCTTAGGATTAGTTTCAACATATCTGGAAATATTCAGCAATATGCCCATAGAAATTAAGGTAACAATGAGCGAGCTACCACCAGCCGAGACAAATGGCAAAGGTAAACCTTTATTAGGAAGCAAGCCAGTCACTACACCAATATTGAATAGAGCCTGGCCAGTTACCTGAACGGCAATACCAAAAGCGACCATCGACTTGTAAGGATCTTTGCAATCGGAAGCAATGCGCAAACAACAGCAAATTAAGCAAACGAATAGAAGCAAAAGACCAAAAGCTCCAGCAAAGCCCAGCTCTTCACAGACAATGGCATAAATAAAGTCGCAGTGCATTTCCGGCAGAAAATCAAATTTTTGACGCGAAAACGGTATGCCTACTCCCCAAAAGCCACCAGAGCCAATGGCAATAAAAGAGTTTACCGCTTGATATCCGCCCTTTTCTTGATATGCAAAAGGATCCAGCCAAGAAGCGATACGAGACACACGGTAAGACTCTTTTAAAAGTAGAGCTACAACTCCCACACAGCCACCTAAAACGGCCATAGTCATCAGCTCCAAGGCGGTACCGGCTACAAAAATCATAATTGCCATAGTGGCAACAATAACAATAACTGTACCTAAGTCTTTACCAATTTCAATCAGAGTAAGAATTAAAACGGTAATAAACATAGCCGGCCAAAGCACTTTAATACTTTCGAAAGCTCCCCTCCACTGCGCTTTTAACCAATCTTTGCTAAAAATAGACAACCAGGATTTTTTTTCCTGACTGCCATTTTTGCTTTTGACAGATGCCGCTTGAGTTCGACTGACTTCCATAATTTTTTTGCGCTTGTTAACCAAATACCAAGCCCAAAGCAAAACTATAGTCAGTTTGGCTAATTCACCAGGTTGAAAACGGAAACCGCCTACACTAATCCAACGGCGCACACCATTTACGGAAGGACTACATAAGGCCCAAACCAACAAGATGCCAGTAACGATTATCAACGGCCAAGTGAACTTACTGCGCAACTCGCTAATATCTGGGCCTTTATATATGACAAACATTAATATTAAGCCAACAATCATGAAAAGAAGTTGACGTACAAAAAAATGGAGCGAGCTATACTCATACTCTGCCGACATGGCTCCCAATCCCAAAGAAGCCGAAAGCATAATCAAAAGCCCGAAACCGACCAAAGATAAGATAATGGTCAGGATAGCGCCCGTCAGCGGTTTATTAAAATATTCAAATTTCAATTATATGCGACCTCCGGCCTTTTTCATCGGGCATCCTAGCGGATTTTAAGTGCATACTCGGCAAAAAGCTGGCCCCGCTCTTCAGCGTTGTGGAACATATCGAAGCTGGAACAAGCCGGAGAGAGAAGTACCGTACCGCCACTTTCTTTCACTTTTTCCCAACCTAAATTGACAGCCTCTTCTAAACTAGCCGCGCGGGAAATAGGCAAAGTTCCAAATTGCAAAACAGACTTTTCCAACCTATCGGCAGCCTCTCCAATGAGAATCAGATAATCACAGCAATCAATAATAGCTTTCCCTAAAGGAGAAAAATCGAAACCTTTGTCTTTACCTCCAGCGATCAACACTAGAGGGGCGCTCTTAAAAGCATCAACAGCAGCTATTACCGAGCTGGTATTGGTAGCTTTAGAGTCGTCAATAAAACGAACTCCCTTGTAATTGCGCACTTCTTCCATGCGATAGTGCAAAGGCTTATGAGCCACAAAAGCGCGGCGAATAGTCTCTTGATCGACATGAAGAAAACGGGCTACAGCAGTGGCGGTCAAAGCATTGGCTAAATTGTGAGGTCCAGGTAAGCCAGGATATTCATCTTCATTCCATTCAACTACCGGCTCGGCACAAGATTCATTGCGATACCAAATTAAGCCTTTTTCATACCAAGTACCTTTAGCTACTGGATGATCGACTGAAAAGGTCATAATCTGAGGACAAGCCGGAACTTCGGGAGCGGGATAAGTAGGTAACCAAGAGGGCAACTTACCTTCACGCAAAAGTTTGGCCATGCGTTTAGCCTCAGGATCATCATCGCTGAAAATAGCCAAATCTTTGGGGCCCATACGAGCAAAAAGACGAGCTTTAGCAGCGAAGTATTCTTCTAAATTGGGGTGACGGTCCAAATGATCGGGAGTTACATTGGTAAGTACGCCGATATGAGGATGGAATTGATCGACACTTTCTAATTGAAAGCTAGATATTTCCGCTGTAACGAAGCCATCAGGACGAGCTTTACCTACTTCAGCTACCAACGGATTGCCGATATTGCCTGCCAATACGGAGCGCTCTCCCAGCATACGATCAATCAAAGTAACAGTAGTAGATTTACCATTGGTACCAGTTACGGCAATAAAGGGAGCTGGAGAAATACTCCAAGCAATTTCCACTTCACCCAGCACTTTAACACCCATTGAGAGCGCTTTCTCTATCAGTGGACTGTGAATCGAGACGCCAGGGCTGATGACGATAATATCACTTGCTAACACACGCTCAGAATGGCCGCCACATTCATACTCGACAGGAAGCTTGCTTAATGTTTCAACAGCTGCCCCCAATTGTTCAGCACTTCTAGTATCGCTAACTAAAACATGGGCACCACGCTGACTGAGCACTTCAGCTAAAGCTATGCCACTTTTGCCCATCCCCAAGACGGCAATATTTTTGCCTTTATAATCGTGAATCATATTGGAATTAGTCATTATAGACCTCCCAAGCAATAAAGAACGCCTAACAAAGCTAAAATTACGGAAATAATCGTAAAGCGAGCCGTTACCTGAACTTCATGTAAACCACTCAGTTCAAAGTGATGGTGAATAGGGCTCATCTTAAAGATGCGCTTACCATTAGTTAACTTAAAGTAAGAAACTTGAATGATTACGGAAAGGGCTTCTATAACAAAAATTCCGCCCACCAAAACAAGTAAAAATTCTGTTCCGGTCAAGAGGGCCAAGGATGCTAAAGCTCCTCCCAAAGCCAGAGATCCGGTATCTCCCATAAAAACTCTAGCCGGGAAAACATTATACCAAAGGAAACCTACACAAGCTCCAGCCATGGCCGCAGAAGCAATGCACAACTCGGTATGACCAGTGTGAGCGGTGATAGCTGAGTACGCCAACAAAGCGGCCGTGCATGTACCTCCAGCCAAGCCGTCTAAGCCGTCAGTTAAATTTACAGCATTGACGGTACCGCTAGTGAGTAAAAGGGTAACGGCCAGCACAACCCAAGTGCTGCCAACAAAGCCAACTAATGGAATATTTACACCAAAATTTTGGCGAGTAAGAGCCAAATAAGCGAAAAGGATCAGACCCAGTACCAATAGCACAGCCATCTTATGACGCGCTTTTAGGCCTAAGCTGCGATGTTTCATAAGTTTGCTTAAGTCGTCGACCATGCCCACACCAGCACAAACTACTACTGTAAAGCGAAATATCCACAAGTCTAGGCTATTGGGAGCCCAAAAACTGGCGATTAAGCCAGCTAAAATCAGTACAATTCCTCCCATAGTAGGAGTGCCAGCCTTGGAAAGGTGAGCTTTAGGCCCTTCTTCTCGAACCTCCTGTCCCCAACCATGACCTTTAGCCCATCGCAAAAAGATGGGCATACTTACCAAAGCTAATCCCAAACCAGTCAGAATAGCCAATCCAACAGAATGCAGCCAAGGCAAACTACACATAAAGCGCCTCTTTCTTTAATTTTATAATCAAAAATATCGCCCATTATACAACATAATTTGCTCTAATCTTTTGAGCTAAAGCGGAAAGATTGATCGAATGAGAGGCTTTTACTAACAGATAATCGCCAGGCTGACGCAGAGCATTTAGCTTTTCCAACGCTTGCTCAAAATCGGCGGCCCAAACGGTCTTCAAGCCATGCTCTTGAGCATTGCGTACCGTATAACGGCTCAATTCGCCCACACCTATTAAAAGATCCACACAGCAATCGGCACAGACAGTTCCTAATTCCTCGTGCATTTGTCGCTCATGGCCACCCAATTCAAGCATATCTCCCAAAATGGCTATGCGCTGTCTTTTCTTAGTTTGGCAATTAGCGATCTGGCCTTTATCTACCGATAGCTCCGGCAATTTGGCTAATAACTCCAAAGCAGCTTTCACAGAACTGGGAGCAGCATTATAAGAATCGTCAATTAAAACTGTACCATCTGGAGCTATTTCCATTTCCAAACGCTTACCAGTAAGTTTGCAAGAAGCTAATCCTTGAGCCGCCTCCTCTACCGAAATACCCACTTCATAGCCAGCAGCCAAAGCAGCCAACATATTGACACAATTATGGCGTCCCGGCGCAGGTAAGAAAAGTTCTTTTTCCCCTTCAGGGCAGACAAAACGCACCATTTGCCCACAGATTAAGCGCCGCATAGCAGAATCTTTAGAGTGTTCTCCCAAACGAATTTTTTCTTCAGTTGCCAACAAATGCCAATCGGCCTCAGCGCTGCTAACAGCAAAAGAAACACGCTTTCCTAGAGCATGTTCGCACAAAAGTTCATAAAAATCGGAATCGGCAGGCAAAATAGCCACACCATCTTTAGAGCTATAGTCCAATAACTCGGCTTTAGCTAAGGCAATTTCCCGACGAGTACCCAAACGTTCTAAATGAGATTCACCGATGGTAGTAATAATACTGACTTGGGGCTGGGCAATTTTAGCCAAACGCTCTATCTCTCCGCGAGCTCTCATGCCCATTTCTACAACAGCCCATTCGCTCTCTCGACTTAAAGAAAGCAAAGTTTCGGCAAAACCTACCTCATTGTTGTGATTGGCGAGCGTAGCTCCCACACAATATTTTTGCCCCAAAATGGCCTTAGCGAAATCTTTAGTAGTAGTTTTGCCTACAGAACCAGTTATACCTAAAACTTTAACTCCACAGAAGTGCATATAGTAGCCACTAAGCAACAGATAAGCTTGCAAACCAGAGTCTACGTAAATTAGGCGATCTCGATAGGCTTCAGGTACTTCAATTTCTCCAGCTTCACGCCTCGACCAAAGAGACGCGGCCGCGCCTCCTTGCAAAGCAGATTGCACAAATTTGTGAGCATTGAAACGCTCTCCGCACAAAGGAACAAACAACCCTCCCGCCACAGGATGTCTGCTGTCGGTAAAAATTCCAGTAAAACAATAATCGTTGGCTATATTTTTGGGCAATTCGGTGTTGAGTGCCCGAGCCACAGCATCAGCTTGCCAAATTTTGTCCATAATTCAGATTGATAAGTTCCGTTTCTAAAAAGATAACTGTACAACAAAGTCCCCTCATCAAGAATACAAAAGCAATTCAAGGTGAGAGGACTGCCGAAAATAGGTAAAATTAAAGAGCGCTGCCGATAACGTAACGACTATGATCCAAAGCTCGACGATTCCAGGCAGTGTGCATGCGGATACGGCTAGTAGCCAAAGTATCTAAAGCTCCAGACTGAAGAGCAGATTTGCTTAAAGCCTTCTTCGCCTGCTCAACATCATCGAAATGGGTAGTGTGATCACCGAATTTTTGATAAGTCTCATGCCCTTTGCCAGCAATAACGACAGTGTCACCAGGCTTGGCATTGCTTATCGCTTTTTCTATAGCTTCAGCCCTATTGTAAATAATTTCAACGTGCTCCATATTAGCGGTAGAAATGCCAGACAAGATTTGCTTGACAATACTCTCAGGAGCTTCGCTGCGCGGATTATCTGTAGTAATATAAACTTTGTCCGCTTTTTCTACAGCCAAGCGTCCCATAATAGGACGTTTTCCCTTATCACGATCGCCTCCACATCCGAAGACCAAACAAAGGCGTCCAGTCGTAATTAGACGAGCCGAATCAAGCAAATGCTCTAAGCCATCGGGAGTGTGGGCATAATCGACAATAACTGTAAAACTTTGTCCCATACGCACCAATTGGAAGCGTCCGGGAACTGCAGCTACTGATTCAAGCGCCTTAACGACACAATCCAAGCCAATACGCAAAGCCATACCCACAGCCACAGCTGCCAAGGCATTGTGCAAATTGAATAAACCGGATAGTTGCAAGTTAACGTCACGCTCACCAACTCTAGTCTCAAGCGTAAAGCTCAAGCCGCTGGGGCCAGCAACCACATTGAAAGCACGTACATCGGCTTTGTGGCTAGTTCCGTAAGTGATAACTGGAACTCTATCTTTGATAAGGCCGATAAGACGTTCACTGTAAGGATCATCCAAATTAATCACGGCAAAAGGCCCCACAGCTCTTTCGCCATAAACGCCCAGACGAGTGAAGAGTTTCGCCTTGGCTTGGAAATAGTTTTCCATAGTACCATGGAAATCTAAGTGATCCTGAGTTAAGTTGGTAAAGACAGCAATGTCATAAGGTATACCATAGACGCGATCCAAAGCTATGGCGTGAGAAGATACTTCCATAACGACACTGTCTTGCCCGGCTTCTACCATTTGAGCAAACATTTTATGTAAGTCGAAAGAACCAGGAGTAGTATTGGAAAGTTTTTGCACTTCTCCGGCCACATGAGCTTCAATGGTACCTAACATGCCTGGATCGTAACCAGCAGCTTTCAGCACAGCTTCTACCAAGTAGGAAGTAGTAGTTTTGCCGTTCGTGCCGGTAATACCGATATTAAGCAATTTTTGAGCTGGATTGCCAAAAAAGTGAGCCGCCAAGATGGCCAGAGCCCGACGAGCCTTATTCGTCTTTATGAATGTGATCCCAGAATTGGCTACGCTTTCAGGGATATGCTCTACAACCAAAGCTTTAGCCCCTTTGGCCACAGCGTCAGCGGCGAAAGCATGGCCATCACTTTGGAAGCCAGTAACGCAAACAAAAAGATCTCCTGGCTTTACTTGTCGGGAATCGCAACTCAAGCCGCTAACTTCCACACAAGGATCGCCTATAATTTCAGCATGTTTCAGCAGTTGACTTAACTCAGCTATGCTTGCCATAACTTTTTTCGAGTTCTCCTCACTTTACTCAACGTACCTTTTATAAACCCGTTTCCGGATTCAGTTGTTTATAGCCCGGAGTTGGAGGTACTCCCAACACAGGCAAAATCTTGGTGCAAACTTTATTGAAAACCGGAGCAGCCACCAAACCACCGTAATATATAGGCCCGGGCCTTTCAATCTTCACAACAACTACCACTTCAGGATTGTCTATAGGAGCTATGCCCACAAAACCAGCTATATATTGTCCTTCCATATAGCCGTGCTCACCAGCAACCTGAGCAGTACCAGTTTTGCCTCCAACTTTATAGCCGGGCACTCTAGCCCTGGAACCGGTACCATGGCTAATTACTCCAGCCATAACTTCACGCATTTCCCGGGCCCCACTCTTAGTCATGGGCTTGCTCAAAACTTCCGGCTTAAGCGAATGAATAACTTCCTTGTAAGCTCCATTCCTGTCTTCATCGGCTTCTTTGCGTATGTACTCGTGTACAACTTTGCCATCCGGAGTAAGAATTTCTTTTACTAGATGGGGTTTCATACGCACACCGTCATTAGCAATAGCTTGTACAGCAGAAGCCAATTGCAAAGGTGTAATGGCTACTCCCTGTCCAAAGGAAATATTGGCCAATCTAAAGCGTCCCCAGTCTTCCCAGTTATCGAAAAGACCGCAAGATTCGCCCAAAACCTCTGTACCAGTAACGTGGCCAATGCCAAATTTATCCAGACCTTCGCCCATTTTTTTCTTGCCCAACTCTAAAGCGAAAGACGCCGTTCCGGTGTTAAAAGAGTAAGCTACAATATCGGCAATGGTCTCGTATCCTTTAGAATAAAGTCCATCATCGGCATTGTTGACGACATCGCCTTCTATATAGAGACGGCCAGGACAATAGAACTGGGAACTGGCTCTGTAGCCATTGTTAATAGCCACACCAGCAGATAAAACTTTGAAAATAGATCCAGGCTCATAAACATCGCAAACGGCCCTATTGCGCCAGCGCTCTTGGGGGAACTTATAATAGGTGGCCGGATCAAAGTCAGGATAAGTAGCCATAGCCAAAATATCGGCGTTTTTTGCATCAAGAACTACTATAGATCCGCCAAAAGCATTAAACTGCGCTACTGTTTTTCTCAGTTCTTCTTCAACTATAAACTGAATACGCTCGTCTATGGTAAGAACGATACTACTGCCATTGAGAGAGGCTTCATCAAATTCTTTGTTCTTTTTTGCTGCAGCTGAAGGAGCTCCGGGAATAGTATTGCCGGCAACGTCCATCTCTTCATCTAAATTATAAGTTTGAGGAGCAAGCTCACGATCGAAGAGAAGCTCTGTTCCTTCTACTCCTTCTTCGTCACGATTGACAATACCTAAAATATGTGAAGCTAAACGCCCTTTGGGATAAAAACGATGGCCAGAATTTTCTCTGACAACTTCGATACCATATAAAGGATTTTTGGTCTCATCGTCAGGATCGTCTTCAGGTTGCTTCTCTCTGTAAAGTTTTTTTACAGCATCGCACATCTCGTCAGGCGCTTTGTACTTCAAAT
>SFMI01000070.1 GCA_004554425.1 Candidatus Saccharimonadota bacterium
TGTTGGCATCAAAAGTTTAGCCAATTCTACTTACTCAAAAGTTATACTTATCACTCTCTGGCTAATAATAATCCCTACTCTACTTTCTCAATGCGGCCATAATGTTTTTTATGAATGGGATGAACCTATCAACCCTAGATATTATCGTGTTCCTATGTCTGAATGTTGCCGCTACCCCGGCGATCATATATCGGGACAGCTACCCTCAGAGAAAAGGAAATCTTCTCCAAGTAACTTTTAACTTGTTGTCTTTTACAAATCAATCTAGGATTTTTGCCAAAACAGCAGTATACCTTTAAATGGTCTTTTTTTAACTTATAAAAAGAATAAGCGGCGGAGATATTTTATTATGTTTTTCAAACAATGGATGCATAATTTTGCCAATCCCGGCATAAAATGGGGCGGTTCTTATGTTTTACGCCGTATGAACCAAGAACATATTCCCCTTTTCAATTTTGCCAGTCAATTTTTTGAAATTCCCGTTAACGGAACTGTTTTAGATGTAGGCTGCGGAGGCGGCCACCATTTAGCTATGTTGCGCAAAAAGCGTCACAGCGCTCTCATATACGGTGTAGATATATCTCACTTGAGCGTCAAAGCTTCCATCGCCTACAACCAAGAAGCTGTCGATATGGGCTTAGCTAAAGTTGTCCAAGGTGACGTTTGCGAATTGCCTTTTTCCGATAATTGGTTCGATTTAGTAACAGCTTCAGAGACAGTCTACTTTTGGCCAGACGTTCAAAAAGGCTTTGAAGAGATTTATCGCGTTCTCAAGCCGGGAGGCACCGTAGCAATTTATTGTGATAGTTGCGATCCTATAGCCGAAAAGAAACACACCGATTTAATTCCCGGTATGCATGTTTATACTTCCGAAGAGCTACGAAATTTCGCCCAACAAGCTAAATTTCTCAATATCAAAGTAAACCTCAGCGAAGATGGAAAAATTTGCTTAACCGCTCAAAAAGAAGGTTCTTTTCACAAGATTCCTTTCTTTTACGTAGGCAATCCTTACAATACTCTGGCTGCTCTTTGGGCCCGCACTTTGGAAGCCCGCCAGCCTGTGCCTATTCTGGAAGATCAAAATGCTTTAGACGTAGTTAGCAATATAAATTACGATTTCAGCTATTTTGCCGATCTCGGTATCGATCAAGTAGGTTTGGCAGTACGCGACTACTTAATCGATCGTATGCTCAAAAATTTCCTGGAAAAAAATCAAGATGTCACTATCATCAACTTGGCTCCTGGCTTAGATACTCGTTTACATCGCATTCCAGAAAATACTTACAAAAAATGGATTGATATCGACGTCCCTTTGAACTTAGATTTGCGCCGCGCTTTCTTCAGTCAAGCCGACAAATTAGAAGTAATAGCCAAAAGTATTACTGACTTTAGCTGGATTGATAATATAAGCAGAGCTAATGAGCCTAAAGTTATCATTGCCCAAGATCTTTTTGCTTACATTGAACTTGATACTATCAAAACTTTTTTAACTAAATTGGCTCGCAAATTCGCTTCTATCGATGTTATTTTCGATTTGCCTTCTGCCGAAGAGATGAAAGAAAATCACACCATGACCCTCCCTCCGACCGTCGTCAATAAAAGGCCCAACGCCAGACCTTCCAAAAAGATAAATATTACCGAAAGTGCCCAACGTCCGCGAATTTTATGGACTTTGCAAAACGTCTTTGAAGTGCAAAAATGGTGCAAAGCTATTCGAGTTGTAGAAGAACGTAACTTGTTCGACTACGATAAAAAACGCTGGGGCTGGCGCGGTTTTATTGCTCGCTTGCCAAGCAATAGAGCCAGAATGTCCCACAATGTTGTCCAGATAAGATTAAAACGCGAACTTTTAATCGATGAAAAAGATCGCGAGGTAAAGAAAAGGGGCATAGAAACAGATATTTAGAAACCGCTCCCTTCGCATATTGCCCAAGTTTTTAAAAAGCAACTCGGGCAGTATTTTTTAGAAAAGAAAATCAGCCGAAAGTAAGCCGGTTCGGAACCATTGATAAGCTTGCTGCACCAAAATATCACTCTTATTATAAATTACTGGACAATCAGGCGGTAAAGAATGTAAGAAATAATGACGGTAATTTTTGCCGACATACAAATCGCACCAAACGTCCGAAACCTTGGCAAAACTTGAGTACAGCCAAAGGAATAGCATATTTGCGAAAAGCTTGGTCGCCCATACTTTTAGAGCGAATCTTAAAGAAGGGATTATCCGGCGAAGTAAAAGGCAAACGCAAAATTACTACGCAAGAAAGCGCTTCGCCAGCAACATCGACTCCTTCCCAAAACGAATTGGTGCCAACAAGCACTATTTTTTCGCCTCTTTCTTTGGCCAAGCGTAAGCGTTCTATTTGTTCAGCTCTAAGTCCGGAACTTTGTTTCAATAAAGTCAGACCGAATTTAGCCAAAGGGTGCAACAATATATCATATATTTTTTCTACTTCGTAGCGAGAAGTAGCCAAAATGAGCATACGTCCCTGCCATAATTTCGCAGCTTGAATAATAAAACGCACCGCTTGGTTTAAAAAAGCATTACTAGCTTCATTTGAAGAACCTGAGCGTCCCAAATCGCTAGTTATTGCCAAGAGAGCTTGATATTCATAATGAAAAGGACTTCTAAAGCTTAGTTTATTTACTCTACTCTGCTCAATTTTATCTACGCCAGTTCTAGAGCAGAAAAAGTCAAAACTATCATCTATTTTTAAGGTGGCTGAAGTAGCAACAGCCGAAGGTACTTGTTGCCAAAAAACTGAGGCTAAATAATCACTAATATCAATTCTAGCCGCTCGCAACCTTACACCATTGCGTCCCTTTTCCATCCAATGGCCCAAAGTATCAGTTTCGTCACTAATATCGTGACAAATCAGAAAATTTTGCATAAAGCTGTCTAGTTGCTCCAGAGCGCTAGACAACAGAACCCCTGGTTGATTGTCACTTTCATCAATTTCAGCCCGCTCGGCAATATCTTTCCAAAGCCCTTCTATTTCTCTAAGCTGGGCCAAGCAACTATTACAAGCACTTTTTATTTTTTCCGCTCCAAGAGCTAAACTTTGTCCCCAACCTCCAGATACAGCTAACCATTTACTGTTTAGCATAGCTACAGAAGATTTTCTTTCAAAGCAGTCCAATTGGCTATAAGCTTCATTAAAGTAATAATCTTCTAAAGCCTTAAAATACGGAGCCACACTTTCACGTAAATTTTGAAAAGCTCCATAATAAAAGCTTTTTAAAGCCAGTAAAGCTTTATCTTCACTCCCGTAAGGCAAATAAGCCCCCAACCTATGTACAGCTTCAGCTAGATTATTGAACCACCCCGAAGGATAACTCAAGTTGCTGTCCTTTGCTAAAGAAGGCGCCAATTTACTATACATATTGCCTATTTGCTCATCAATAAGCATCATTTGCTCAGTGGAATCAGTTTTATGCTCTTTATCTTCTCCAAACTCAGAACGTTTAACAGCAGCAAAACTGGTAAAAAATTCGCTACTAACGGAGCCATCAAAAGAATTAGACATTTGCTCAATAGCAACATCTTCAAAATGATGAGCTTCATCAATAATGCAAGCCCCTATTTGAGGTACTAATCGGCTTAAACTATCTTGACGCAATACAGCACACAATAAAGCGTGATTGGCCACACAAACATCGGCACCGCCCAAAAGAGCTCGCTCTTTATAAAAATAGCAATTATGAAAATAGCGGCAACTGCGTTTGGTGCAGCTGAGAGACTCGGCGCAAATATGGGGCCAGAGAGTATCGTCCCAAGCACAAAATCTTTTGGTAAGACGGCGAAAATCGGCAGTTAGTCCACGTAAAGGTTCTTCTTCTTGCAATTCAGGGTGAAAAAGAGAGTAGTTGTCTGTTTCTATACAGTCACCAATACAGCCTAAAAGCTCAGCGTATTGCGGATATTGTCTAAGATTTTGCAACATGCGATAAAAGCGCATTAAACACAAATAGCGAGTGCGTCCCAAAGCTTGAATAAGACGAAAAGGCATGCCTAAACGCTCTCGCACAAAAGGATAATCTTTGTCAAATATTTGTTGTTGCAAATTAGTAGTATAAGTTGCGATTAAAGTCTGCCCGCCTCCATATTTAGTACGCCAAATAACACTAGGTACCAAATATGCCAAAGTTTTGCCTACTCCGGTACCGGCTTGAGCCAATAGCACTCCACCTTGAGCAATAGTTTTAGCAGTAGCTAAAGCCATTTTCACCTGCTCTTGGCGCACACTGTACTTGCTGCGAGACGGAATTAGTTCTGTAAAAACTTTCTCCACATCATGAAGATAAGCTTCAACATTTCCCTTCTGTTCAGCGGCCATAACTTTGCTCTCCGGTTTCCTTAATAAAAAAAGCCAGCCCAACTCTGAAATTGAAACTGGCTTTTTCGTTCTGAATAAGCTGACTTCATTGGCTTTTCAGCTCCAGAAATCAGCTTATGTATTATTACATTTCAGAGCGGCGACGACGACGATGGCGGGTAGGCAAATCACTGTCGGGGCGGACATCCTGCCTAGGCTCATCATAAACGGGCTCGCGCATGATAGGCTCACGACGACGCATAGGAGGTACTTCATCATACATCGGCTCACGACGACGCATAGGAGGAAGTTCATCGTACATAGGCTCACGACGACGGCTCATAGGACGCTCGTTAAAAGCGGGCTCACGACGGCGAGCAGAAGCAATGTGCTCATCGTAACCAGGGTCACGCATAATCGGCTCGCGCATATTGGCTTCACGACGGCGAGCAGGCATCACTCTGGAATCATAAAGATCTTCTTGATAACGGGGAGCGACAGAACGCTCTTCACGCAACACTCTAGCAGCAGCTCTATCTGCGCGCTCAGGTTCGCGGCGAGAACGCTTAGGAGCTCTTTCCACACGTTCGTAACGCTCGGGAGCTTCCATACGCTCAATACGCTCAATACGCTCAATACGCTCAGGACGTTCAGGACGCTCAACACGCTCAGGACGCTCAACGCGTTCGGGGCGCTCAGGGCGCTCGATACGCTCGGGACGCTCAGCACGTTCGGGACGAGCAGGGCGAGGACGACGCTCAGGGCGAAGTTCGCCAACATCTACAGGAGAATCGGCTTGAGCTAACTCTTCTTCAGTCCAAAGACCCTTGCGAGTGAGGTTAATACGGCCTAAGTTGTCAATTTCTTCAACTTTAACCTGAACATGATCGCCAACGTGAAGGACGTCTTCTACGCTGCGAATGTGGGAAGGCTTAATCTTGGAGACATGGAGCAGACCTTCACGGCCGGGCAAAATCTCTACAAAAGCACCGAAGTCCATCAAACGGGCCACAGTACCATCATAGACTTCACCGGCTTGCACTTCACGTACCAAGTCGTTGATCATCTTGCAAGCCTTATCAGCGGCTTCGCTATTGGAAGCGGCCACAAAGACCTTACCGTCATTTTCGATTTCAACCTTAGCACCGGTTTCAGCAATAATCTTGTTGATAACTTTTCCACCCGGCCCAATGACGTCTTTGATACGCTCAGGAGCAACTTGCAAAGTGACAATCTTGGGAGCATAAGGAGAAAGATGATCGCGGTGCTGAGGAATAACCTCATGGATCATTTCTAAAATTTCCAGGCGAGCGTCGCGGGCTTGGGCTAAAGCTTTGCCCAAAATGTCCATAGTCACGCCCTTCATCTTGATATCCATTTGCAAGGCGGTCACACCTTCGGCAGTACCTGTAACTTTGAAGTCCATCTCACCAAAAGCGTCTTCCATGCCCTGGATGTCGGTCAAGACTACATAGTTGTCACCTTTTTTAATTAAGCCCATAGCAATACCGGCTACAGGAGCTTTCAAAGGCACACCAGCGTCGAGCAAAGCCAAAGTGCTACCACAAGTGGAAGCCATAGAGCTGGAACCGTTAGATTCTAAAACATCGCTGACCACACGAATCGCGTAAGGGAATTCGTCAGCGCTAGGCAATACGGGCAACAAAGCTCTTTCAGCCAAAGCACCGTGGCCAATTTCGCGGCGACCGGGGCTGCGCATAGCCTTAGCTTCACCTACGCTGAAAGGCGGGAAGTTATAGTGGTGCATATAGCGACGAGTGGTCTCACCAAAGACGTTGTCAAAAGTCTGAGCTTCAGACAAAGTGCCCAAAGTACAAGCAGAAAGTACCTGAGTTTGGCCACGGGTAAAGATACCGGAACCATGAGTACGAGGCATAACGCCTACTTTGGCCCACAGAGGACGAATTTCAGTAACTTTACGACCGTCGGGGCGGATGCCTTCATCGACGATCATAGTCATGAGCTCATCTTCTTTAATGTGCTTAGAAATGGCAGCGTAGTCTTTCTCTGCACCAGCAATAGCACAAGTTTCCAAAGCAGCGGCTTTTTCTTCTTCACTCAAAGTGGTATCGGCTTCGATAGCAGCTTTGAGAGTGGTCAAATTGATAGCATCGAAAGCAACTTCGCGAGCGTGTTTCTCGATGACACGCATAGCTTTGGCGATCTCATCAAATTGGTATTTGCGCACCAATACTTCCAAATCGGTGCTGGGAGTATAGACAGGATAATTCCCTTTGGGCTTACCACAAACGTCGACCAATTCTTCAATAGAAGCAATAATGGTGCGAATAGCTTCATGGGCGGCTTCAAAGGCTTTGACTAACAAAGCTTCGGGAACTTCTTGGCAACCGCACTCGACCATATTGATGTTGGCTTTGGTACCGGCAACAGTTAAGTTTAAAGTGCTACTCTTAAGCTCAGTTTCGGTGGGGTTAATAACGAATTCGCCATTGATATAACCAACGCGGACACCAGCAACGGGGCCGTCGAAAGGAATATCAGAAATGGACAAAGCGGCGCCAGCACCACAAAGAGCTAAAACATCGGGATTATTTTCGGTATCTACAGAAGTGCATAAACCGACGATGTGTACATCGTTACGGAAACCTTCGGGGAAAAGCGGACGGCAGGGACGGTCAATAACACGGGAGACTAAGATGGCTCTCTCCGGAGGACGACTCTCGCGCTTAATCCAACCGCCGGGAATCTTACCAGCGGCATACATTCTCTCTTCATAATCTACAGTTAAGGGGAAGAAATCGACTCCCTCTCTGGGCATAGGGCTGGCGCATACAGTAACTAAAACAACGGTTTCACCGCTGCTAACCAATACGGCACCACCGGCTTGCTTGGCTACTTCGCCGGTTTCAAAGCGGATAGTACGGCTGCCGACATGGCACTCGACGACATGTTTCTCTTTCTCAACTCGAGAAAGCACGTCTGTCAACTTACTCATATTGTGAGACTCTCCTTTGATTCTTCTTTATACATTAAACAACTAATCAATAACTACTAATGGCTGGCAAAACAGCAGACCACGACCAAGAGTCTTTCTTAAACGCTGTTTCAATTAGTGCGGACAGTTTCCGGACGCCGACTGACAACAGCGATACAAAAATACTTAATCCTTAGCCCCAATGTTTTCATTCATTAAAAGAATAACCCTGCCTAAACAACAAAGTAATAAGAGCAGAAAGCTACTTTTTATTTCTAGCTTAGAATCAAGCAAAAAAAACAGCCCCTTCCAAAAGTATCTCTACTGAAGAACTTCTGGAACAGGCTGCCTTCCTGCATTCAAAACAGATAGCGAAAGATGACTAACGGCGTAAGCCTAAACGCTCGATCAAAGAACGATAGCGATTGATGTCAACCTTCTTGAGGTAGCCGAGCAAGCGCTTGCGGCGACCTACCAACATGAGCAAACCACGACGAGTATGGTGATCCTTGGGGTGCATTTTGCAATGCTCAGTGAGGTGGATAATACGGTTGGTGAAGAGAGCGATCTGAACTTCAGGGGAACCGGTATCGTACTCGTGAGTGCTGTACTTGGTTACAACTTCTTGCTTGTTTTCCATGGTTAAAACTTTCCTCTGACACAGGCTAAAACAGTAGCCGCGTCTTCTTATAGTCGCTGTAATCTGAGCTAAAGGACGGAGGTTCGTCCTTAGGCTAAGACTAGAGCCGGAGGGTATTTTATCATATAAATCTGTACTTATCAACACAAAAAAAGGGGCAAGCTCATCAAAATAAAACGAAACTTGCCCATTAGTTAGCAATAAGTATCGTCCTTAGCCTTCTTTGGCTTCCTCTCTGTCTTCAGCTTCGAGTTTTTCCAAGTCGTTAGGCTTAGCACTCCAAGCAAAAATAAAAGGTAAAATAGACAAGAAAGCACAGGCCAAAAGCATTTGGAAAGCTACGTTCCAGCCGTAAGCATCCAAAATACGACCCATTCCCCAACCGGAGACGATGCTACTTAAATAGCCGAAAAGTCCAGTCATACCGACAGCGGTAGCAGCAGCTTTCTTTGTGGCAAAATCGGTAGCCATAATAGCCACCAAAAGTTGCGGTCCATAGATAAAGAAGCCGGTAACAATAAACATAAGGCTATAAACCCATACAGAAGATCCTACCGGCAATTTCCAGAAGACGAAGATGCTAGCTAAAGAAGCAATAGTGTAGTAGGCACACACCGGAGCGCGTTTACCTTTGAAGAAGCGGTCGGTCATCCAGCCGGCCAGCAGAGAACCTGCAATACCAGCAATTTCAAAACAAGCCATAGTGATACCAGCGTGGCTTAAAGTTACACCGCGAGCATTCAGGTAAGAAGGGCCCCAAGTAACAAATCCGTAACGCAAAATATAGATAAAGAAGTTGGCAAAACAGACAGCCCAAATGTATGGATTATTAAAAACATGACGGCAAAGGAAACGGAAAAACTCCTTACCGCTTTGCTTCTCCTCCGAAGCCTTAGCATTATCAACATTTTTGTCGGTATCAGCTTGGACTGCTTCGACTTTTTCTTGTGCTTCTACGGGGGCAAAAGGCTTTTCTTTGGTATACACTTCAGGATCAGGCAATCCCAAAGAAGCAGGGGTGTCGCGCATACGCTCCAGCAAGAAAAGTGAGGTGAGAGCGGCAATAGCGGCAGGGACACAGAAAACATAACGCCAACCGAAATATTCTCCCAAATAGCCGCCCATAATCAATATTAAAGACAAGCCAATTTGGTGAGAGGTATTCCAAATGCTCCAATAAGTACCACGCTCTTTAGAAGAGAACCAATGGCAAATAACTCGCGAACAAGGCGGAGAGCCCATACCTTGGAACCAGCCATTTAAGACCCAAGCAGCCAATAATACGCCAACAGCGCTGTTCATGCCGAACATAAAGTTGGCCAAGGCTGATAAGAGCAAGCCGACAGCCATAAAATATCTGGCATTGCATCGGTCCCCCAAAAAGCCGTTGACAAACTTGGAGACGCCGTAAACTACGTCAGAAACACTGACGATCATACCTATAGCAGCTTTGCTTATACCTAGGGAACTTTCAAGCAAAGGAATCGCTATAGAAATATTTTTACGTACAAAATAGAAAACGCCATAGCCGACAAAAGTCGAATACAACTGACGAAGGCGCCAATAGCCATATTGGCTGCGCATTTCTTCTTCATTTTTGTATTGAGGACCAATAGGCTCGGCAGGCTTAAAAATAGACAGAGCTTTGTTTAGTATAGACATCTTTCCGCTTCTTACGCTTTATTGAGAAATTCGGCAACGGATAATTTTATATTTTAGATCTTGGCTTCCCTGCACAAACAAGCGTTTATTTTAATCAGACGAACCATTTTGTCTGCTAAACTCTAAGGAGGGCATGCGACGGGCAATGTTATTGAGCAATCCCAAAGCAGCCATGTTTATTATCAATGAAGTTCCGCCATAACTAACTAATGGTAAAGGTATACCAACAACGGGCAAAACACCACTGGTCATACCTATATTTCCCACAGCATGAACAAAAAATAGCGTACCTATTCCAAAAGCTAAGAAGCTGTCATAAGCACTTTCGGCTTGTCTGGCCAATTGCCAAGCCCGCATAATTAAGCAAGAGAGCAGCAATATCAAGCACAAAGCCCCTATAAATCCCATTTCTTCGCCTATAACCGTGAAAATAAAATCGGTATGGTGCTCAGGCACAAAATTTAAACGGTTTTGTGTACCTTCCATCCACCCTTTTCCCCACAAACCTCCGGAACCTATGGCTATTTTAGCTTGGATAATATTCCACCCATCCCCCATAGGATCTGCTTCAGGATTAAGAAAGACCATAATGCGTTTTCTTTGGTATTCATGCAAAACATGCGGAATTATAGCCAATACAGAGCAAAACAGCCCTGCGAACCAGCGCCAATCATAACCAGCGACCCACATCATGGCACTACCTACGCCAGCAAAGACAATGGCTGTACCAAGGTCAGGTTGGAGCATAATCAATAAAGTAGGAACGCCCAAAAGAAAATAGAGCCAACAAAAATAACGAAAAGTCAAGTTATTTTTTTTATAGCGTCCATCTTTATCTCCACTTAAATAGCGGCTCATACACAAAACCAGCAACAATTTGGCAATTTCAGAAGGCTGAAAGCGTCCAATTAAAGGTGCATCGATCCAACGTTTGGCTCCGTTTACAGTTACCCCACCAACTATTACAGAAAAAAGCAAAATCAAAATCGCTATATAAAGCCAATTTCCATTGCGAAAAAACACTTTTATATCCGTAAAAGTGAAAAATAAAAAGACACAAACACCAACAGCTAAGCTACTAAACTGGCGTACAAACTCAGAACTTATGCCACCATGAAATGTAGCACTGGCAATATTACTCAATCCAAGAAAGATTAGGATTGAGGCACAAATTACCAAAGGCCAATCAAAATTGTACCAACT
>SFMI01000071.1 GCA_004554425.1 Candidatus Saccharimonadota bacterium
CCTTTTAAGTTTCCATCTTCACCATAGCCAAAACCAGGATCGAAAAATCCAGCATAATGAGAGCGATATTCACCAGAATGAATATCATAGGCGACCATTTCTACAGCTAAATCCGGCGGAACGCGCAAAAATTCCTTAGTAGATAAAATATAGAACTCGCCGCGTTTTAAAAGAACTTCTCCATTTTTAGCTTTAATAGGCGCAAAGTAATTGCTCCCTTTTTGAGGGATGCCACTACATAAATCTACAGGTTCATTGCAAGGAATAGCCTTATAGCCCACAATATCTTGTTGCAAATCAATAGTTAATAACAATCCATTGTCTATAAGAGCTTGTCCGCGCTGTCCTGTACAATCATATACCAGGCCGGTCTCTTGGTGGAGCATTTCCAATTCAAAATCCAAAAGATGGTTGTCACCGCAAATTAAGCGAGCTTGATTGAGCGTATTACCTTCGCGAACTCTAATTGACCAAGAGCGCGGCGTAATCATAGCGTAAATTTTGCCATTATACCCAGGGGGAATTTTATCAAAGCGAGATACACCGTCAGCCAAAACACGCGTCCAGACATTCATGCGCCCAGTAGTGCTCTTATTGTTGGCATAAGCGTGGACAGAGTTCGGCAAATTAAAGCGCTCTTCTATTTCAACAACGTAAGTACACCCTTCTTGCAACACGACAGGGTTGCTTAAATCTAAACTTTCTAGAGAGTTGTTAAGTAATAGATCGGAAACAGGCTCTCCCTGACGAGGTAAAAAAGCAGCTTCTACACGCCAGCCTCTTTTGCCCAAACGCAAATCTAAACTAGCTGGTTGAATATTTCTGACAGGAACTGGTTCAGAACAAATAATGCGTTGGCTGCTTATCAGTTCTTCGATAAGTTGGCAAGGCAAAGCTCCACTCTGACGCATTTTAGGTAAATCTCCTTTTTTATTTTGCTAGGTTTATTCCGCCCCAGCGGTGACAGCAAGTATGACCCTACTTTATTTAACTCCGCTTATCAAAGAGGCCCGAACAAAAATATATGCTCGGGCCCCTAAGTTATCATTACAGGCAAATACTATAGCCAAAAAATTAAACTTTATTTCTGTGCAGATTTCTGACGCCAGCGGCAATACTCAAGATCGGTGTCAATATATTCTACAGCAGCTTCGATAACCGCTTCTGTTTTTATATCATTATGACTGATAATGCCCATAGCAAAGAGAGCAGAGATGTCCTGATTGTCGTTATTTTCTTCCACAAAGCGCTGATAATCAGCATACATAGCCTTCAATATTTCGCGTTCTGCTTCTGGAGCAGCCTTCATAGCTAATCCCAATTTGTCGGCAGCAGCGCTCAATTTAGCTTCAAATTCGGCTTCCATGCCGCATACGGATTTCTGACGCCAGCGGCAATATTCCAAATCGGTATCGATATACTCTACGGCAGCCTTAATGACATCTTCAGTTTTTATGTCATTGTTACTAATAATGCCCATGGCAAAGAGAGCGGAGACATCCTGCTTATCAGAATTTTCGTCTACAAAGCGCTGATAATCGGCATACATGCTTTTTAAAATCTCACGTTCAGCCTCAGGAGCAGCTTTCATAGCTAGACCTAATTTATCAGCAGCGGCGCTTAATTTGGCTTCAAATTCATTTTCCATAGCAGGGCCTCCTACAAACAATAATTTATCCGAGGGGATGTTGACTTTCCAAAGTTTCTAAGTATTATCGCTGCGATCCTGCGCATAGCTGACAGATTTAAGGTACAAGCCACCTGGATGAGCCGGAGGGGCACAATAACGTGGATCAGCTTTTTCCAATATCTCTTTGATTTTTTCCGGCTTCCACTGCCCAATACCGACTTTAATAAGCGAGCCACAGATCATGCGTACCATGCGACGCAAAAAAGCGTTAGCCTCTATGTGCATAACTATCAAAGGCCCAATTTCGGAGAAAGGGCCTGGCCCACTTACGGTTGTTTCGGTAAACGTTATTTTGTTCATCCGCCTAATTGTAGGGTCTCCCTTAGGGACTTGAGAGCCAAAAGTAGCAAAATCATGGCTGCCAATAAGATATTGTGCCGCTTGGCGCATAAGTTCTAAATTTAGTTTTTGCTTAACATAAAGAATACGATCTCTAAAGAATGGATCTACAGCAGAATTGTCTTTTATGAGATATTCATACTCTCGCGCTCTAGCTGTAAAGCGAGCATGAAAATAGTCAGGTTCTTTGCTTATACTGAGTACTTTAATCGTATCAGGCAATAGAGAATTTAAAGCATTAAAAAGTACTTGTTCAGAACGATCCACATCAGTGCGAAAAGAGAACACTTGCCCTAAAGCGTGCACACCAGCATCGGTACGGCCAGCGACTCTAATAGAAATAGGTCGGGCAAAAACAAAAAGTAATTTTTCTTCTAAAGCGTCCTGAATAGTAGGTAATTCTTTGGCATTAGCCTGACTTTGAAAGCCAGCAAAAGCTGTACCGTCGTAAGCAATAGTAACTTTATATACGATATTTCCGCAATTTTCTTCCATTAAAGTACAAATTCCAATGCTTTAAGCAAAATAAAAAAAATAATTACGGCCACGATAGCCACAGCATCATTAAAACCGAAATTTAATTCACGCAAACGTGTGCGCCCCTGTCCTCCTCTGTAGCAACGAGCTTCCATAGCCCAAGCCAGATCTTCGGCATGGCGGAAGGCGCTTACAAACAGCGGAATCATTATGGGCATAATTGAGCGCAGCCTTTGCATAATATTGCCCCGATCCAAAGCTGCTCCTCTAGCCAGTTGCACTTTAACTATAGTTTCTGTTTCTTGAGCTAAAGTAGGCACAAAGCGCAAAGCAATAGTAGAAACCATCGCCAATTCGTGCGCAGGAACTCCTAAACGGCACCAAGGTGAAAGCAACTTTTCCATACCATCAGTAAGCAATATAGGAGATGTGGTCAATGATAAAAGAGAAGTAAGCAATACCAAGAGGAGCAAACGCAACCCAATGGCGGTACCGCGCTCAAGACCTTCATAAGTAATGTTCCAGCCTCCCCAAGAGCAAATAGACTCCCCTGGAACTAAAAACATATTGAAAACGAGAGAAAAAAAAGCAAAAAGCCAAACAAAACGCAATCCGCGCAACATAAAACCAGCCTTAAGATCAGCTATTACTCCCAGTAGAAAAGCGGCTATGCCGGCAGCTAAAATTTCGAGTGGACTGTCAAGCAAAAAAATAGCTATCATAGCTAAGCCGACTATGCTCAATTTTGTTCTTGGATCCAATTTGTGCAAAAAGCTATCTCCCGGCACATATTGTCCTAAAGTCAAATTGCTGAGAATTTTAATGTCACACCTCTCCTAAAAAGCAGCCTCAAACCTAAGTTGCACGAGCAAAAAATGGCCTTCCGTGTTCTTACTAAACACAAACGAACAAATTGCACACTACATTTTGGCTAATTGCTGGCTCTTCTTGTAGCAAGCTTCGGCAGCTTCATCGATAAGAGCTCGAAAAGCACCTTTTTCCAAGCTGCTCACAGCTGCTGCCGTAGTTCCACCAGGCGTAGTTACTTTATAGCGTAGTTCATTAAATGATTCTTGGCTTTCTGCCGCCAAATTGGCTGCTCCGCGTACCATCCCCAATGTTAATTTGGCTGCTTGCTGGCGAGTTAATCCCAAACGAACTCCGGCATCAGTTAAAGCTTCCATAAAAAGATATTGGTAAGCTGGGCCAGATCCGGAAATAGCAGTGCCGACATCAATCAGATGATCGTTAGCCACATAAATAGCTTCACCAATGGCATTCAAAACTTGTTCAGCTTCATGTCTGCCAATTTCATCAAGTTCAGCCGGAGCAGTCCAAACGGTAGCAGCTTGAGAAATTTGGGCAGCCAAATTGGGCATGGCCCGCACTATACGTTTATGGTTAAACATATCTATAAGTTGGCCTGAAGTTACTCCAGCAGCAATGCTGAGGATCAGCTGTTCCTTACTTAATTTGCCAGCCAGCATTTCAGCCACTATAGGCACAACGTGTGGCTTAACAGCCAAAACAATCAATTTGCTGCTTAAGGCAGCCCGAAGAGCATCATTGCACACTTCAACTTTATAAGTGTTTTTTATTTTTTCTCCGATTTTGTCATTGGCTTCAACGACAATTAAATCATTGGAGTCAAAAGTGCCTTTATGCAAAAGCGATTTAAGAATCGCTTCTCCCATTTTGCCACACCCTATAACACAAGCTTTAAAAGTAAAAATTCCTTCCATAGCAAAAACCCCATTTACAAAAAAAGGCAAACAAAAAAAGCAGTCTGCCTCCACTCACGGAATAGACCTTCCCCCACAAGCGCTTCCGTGTTTAGTGACTTCCTGCTGCAAACCTGCCAAGCAAATCGACAAGCAATAAAAAAAGAACCTCAGCTGAGGCAGAGCATAACTTTCTGCCACTGAGGTTCTCCTTTGTACAGCTACCAGTTAGGCAACAAGCTTTTCATACTGGAAACGCAGTTGCAAACTGATACGTTGCACACTACTTATCTTATGGTTCCATCGAGATACTGAATCTGGGCGTCTTGATAGCCACCGAGGTTGTTGGAGAAGAAACTAGAGTAGTCGTAAGTAGGCATATACATTTGCTGGCTCTGCTGCATTTGCATCATGGCATAGATAGCCTGAGCATTCTGATAATCGTTAGCAGTCATCTGAGCAATAGAAGCAGCGGTAGAAAGGGCTCCACCACCGGTATAACCACTCTGCACACCGCCGAAGCTACCATAGTTGCCATAGGCCTGATTCATTTGAGCCATAGCATCTTTGAACTCGAATAAACCGGCAGGGACGGCCTGGAACTCGCCGCCATAATTAGCTGCGGAGAAGATGGCTTCACCATTTTGGCCCTGGACGCTAAACTCGTTAATATTATCAACGGTCACAGTAGTACCGCCATCGCCTTGCTTATAGAGGATGTTGCCCTCTTTATCGACTACGGTAACGTTGTCTTCAGGTTTTACCTGGAGAGTAAAGCGATCGTTGCCTTTGCCGCCATTGATATTGACTTTGTCTTTGCCTTCGTCTACGACGTATCTAATCTTATCGTTACCTTCGCCAGCGTTGATATTTACGCGATCGTTACCTTTGCCGCCGGTAGCGAGAATTTCATCATTGCCTTTACCGCCGTTGATAGCCATGAAGTCGTCGCCGGAACCGCCGTCAGCTACGATGCGATCATTGCCTTCGCCACCGTTTACAAAAATGCGATCCTTGCCAGAGCCGCCATCAGCTACCACAAAGTCGTTGCCTTTGCCACCGTTAATAGCTATAGTGTCTTTACCAGTACCACCGTTAACACGAATAGCATCGTTGCCCTCGCCACCATTGACACGGACGTTGTCTTTACCGGCTCCACCATTGACGAGCACCTGATCGTGACCTTTGCCGCCATTGACGCGAACTGTATCGTTGCCAACGCCACCATTAACGTTGATGCGATCGTTACCGCCACCGCCATAAGCGCGGAGAGTATCGTTGCCTAATCCGCCGTTCATATTGATAGCATCATTTTTGCTAGTGCCGAAGCGAGTAGCGGTGTCTCCCCAGATACCGCCATTATAATTGACGATCTTGCCACCTACACCGAGTCCATCCTGAATTAAAGAATAGTTAACTCGGCCACCTAAGCCACCAATTAAACCGCTGTTGGCGTTAGCAAAACTATTAAGAGTTTCGTTATTGGAGCCAACGCTGCCACCGATCTTAGAGCCGATCATAGCGCCGATGCCAGCACCGATAGGGCCACCCAAAGCAGCTCCGACTACACCGCCGGCTACACTGCCGCCAACCTTACCACCTTTTTCGGTAGAGAAAACTTTTTCAGCGCCTTTAGCAGCAGCGACACCAGCACCGGCACCGACTACAGCACCAATCGGGCCTCCTACGCAGAAACCAGCTACACCACCGATAATACCGCCGGCAATCTTACCGAATAATGATTTCTTTTCTTGTTGCTCTTGAACTTTCTGCTGCTGAGTAGCAATCACTTGAGCGACAGACGCTGCAGTACTTAAAGCTCCCATGGTATACCTCCGATTTTCGATTCCGTTACGTTAGCTGAACCGAAATTTTATTTTATTTTTATCTACACCCTTTATCACACACTTTAAGCAAAAGTAAAGGCTGTTTAATAGTAAAAAAACACTTATTTTTCATTTATGAATTGCCAAATTAGCTAAAAAAAATAGCCCCCTTTCGAACATATACCGAAAGGGGGCTACACGTAGACCTCACGGTCTAGATGAGTGAACTAATATTTACTTGGCGCTAACGCCACCCATGAAGGAGGCCATGCCTTTAAGATACTGAGCGCTCTGAGTATTGAAGTTTTGCATTAAACCTTCGGTACCGCCACAGAGAGTAGCTACGCCACCCAAAGCACCACCGTAGGTACCAAGATAGCTGCTCATCATCTTCTGAGCCATTTGCATGATCTGAGCCTGATTTTCAGCGCTATTCATGTTTTTGATATAGTCCTGAGTGCTCACACCGGTCAAATTCTTAGTACCGCTGCTCAAAGAGGTGGAGAAATCATAACCGTTGTTGCTGTAGTTGTAGAGACCGTTGGTACCAATGCCAGTTAAGGCACTGCTGCCCATACCGAAACCGCCGAGACCCAAACCGGAACTGGTCATACCTCCAAGGCCACCCATCATGGAAGGATACATCATGTAGGGGGGCATCATATAACCATACTGAGCGAGAGCATTCTGCTGTTCGTTCTTTTCACCAATCTTGCCACCGATTACAGTGCCGATAGCGCCACCAGCGATAGTACCGATAGGGCCGAAAGCACTGCCCACCAAACCGCCAACAACAGCGCCACCAACGTGGCCACCTTTTTCGCTGGAGAAAACTTTTTCAGCACCTTTAGCAGCGGCAACACCGGCACCGGCGCCAACTACGGCACCAATGGGGCCACCTACGCAGAAGCCAGCTACTCCACCGAGAATTCCACCGGCGATTTTGCCGAGCAAAGATTTTTTCTCTTGCTGCTCTTGAGCTTGCTGCATGTGGCTGCTTTGTAACTGATACATAGACATGGCAATATTACTAGCGTTAGAAAGAGCTCCCATAATGTACCTCCAGTTTTTCGGCTTTATGTTGAATAAACCGAAACTTTATTTTGTTTTCATCTACACCCTTTATCACACACTTTAAGTAAAAGTAAAGCTTTTTATAGAATTTATTTACAATTTAGCTAAAATGCTATCAACACTTCTTTAGCACACAGCTAAGTGCAAAAAAATACGCCCCACACCATAAAGTAGAGCGTATTTTTTTGGATATAAGTTTATATAGTTCTAAAGACTAGAAACCTAAGCCACCGTTCATATACTGGGCAGCATAAGTGCTCTGGTAGTAGTTGGCCATGTTGGCACCAGCTTGCTGATACTGAGCCATCATTTGCTGAGTAAGTTGCTGAGTTCTCTTCTGCTCAGAGTGATTGCCAATGGCACGACCGAGCAAACCACCGATAGCGCCACCGATCTTGGCACCGATCAAAGTTCCAGCCGGCCCAAAGATGGTACCGATAGCAGCTCCGGCTACACCGCCGACTACACCACCGCCAATAGTTCCACCCAACTGGCTAGAGAAAGTTTTCTGTACGCCAGTACCAGCAGCAGCACCCACACCAGCACCGACCACAGCGCCGACGGGACCGCCTACGCAGAAGCCGCCAACAGCACCAACGATACCGCCTAAGATTTTACCAGCGATAGTACTAGTTTTGGGCTGCTCTACAGGAGCAGCACCGAACTGGCCATAAAGATTATTGGTATAGTTCAAAGTGGTAGCTAAACTCATTGTATTCCTCCATTTTTTTCAGCTCATATACGAAACCGAAAACATTATATAATTAGGTACTGTTTTTATAACGCACAATTAAGTAAAAGTTAAGTGCTTTTCAAAAAAAAAACAAAAAAAAAGTCCCAGCGAGACTACATTCACGGGGACTTTAAGCTATATTTTAAGTTATTTTCTATTTGCTACTTTCCAAAATAGAATTCATACCCTGAAGATACTGCGAACTCTGGGTAGTATACATTTGCATTAGGCCATCGGTACCGCCATACAGAGAGATAATCCCACTTAAACTTGAGCCATAATTATTTAAATAGTTGCTCATCATTTGCGTAGACAGTTGCATAATCTGAGCTTGCGAAGAAGTGCTACTACCGGTCAAATTGCTGATATAACTGTTAACATCCGTGCTTCCAGAAGAAAGAAGATTAGAAATGTTGCTGGAGCTACTGTCATAATTGTAAATTCCACTAGAAGTCATACCAGTTAAAGCGCTGCTATAATCGGATGAAAGGCCTAAGCCGGAGCTTGTAGTAGAATTGCCATTGGAATAAATTGGCAAATAAGGTGTGCTAGCTAAAGCATTTTCTTGAGAATTTTTCTCACCTATCTTGTTGCCAATAAGGCCACCTATAGCTCCACCAACCAAAGTACCTACAGACCCCAAGGCACTGCCTACCAAGCCTCCAATAGCCGCACCACCAAGAGTACCATCAGTTTCACTAGAGAATACTTTATTGGTGGCACTGCCTGCAGCCACCACAAAAACCACCCACAGCTCCAGCGATACCACCGGCAATTTTACTTAAAAGTGACTTTTTATTTTGACTGCTTTGAGCGTCACTTATTTGAGAATTATAGTTGTTAGCGTAGCTGGTTAGCGTATCCATATCCTACCTCCACCATTTCGATATAAAAAAATACCGAAATGCTTGCTTCTGTTTTACGCTTATATTATCCAGCTTTGCATAAACTAAGTTAACTGGAAAAACTAAGGATTAGTTAAGGCTCAACTAAGAGCTTTACTAACTCTATTGCGCAACTTTTCAATAAATTTTACAGCTTCAGCTACAGAGACAGGACGCTCGTGAGTATCTAACCCCTTTTGCAAATAGGCACAAATTTTACAAATATCGAGGCTTTCTAATTTAGCTTGGCGCAAAGATTCTTCGGAATAGAGCACTTCAGCTAGAGGGCCATCAGCTAAAACCCGACCATCACCCATCACAATTAAACGCTCACACATTTGAGCTAACTCGGAAAAACGATGCGACACGACTATTAAAGTAGTACCAGATATTTTTAAGTTATTTAAAAGGGCCAAAATTTCTCTGGTGCCTTTGGGATCCAAACCGGCGGTAGGTTCATCTAAAACCAAGCACCGAGGGCGCATAGCTAAAACTCCAGCTAATGCAGCACGGCGTTTTTCTCCCCCGGAAAGAGTAAAAGGTGAAACATGACGACAATCTATATGTTCCAGACCGACTAAACGGATAGCTTCTTCGGTGCGTTCTTCTACTTCATGTTCAGGCAAGCCCATATTTCTAGGGCCAAAGGCGATATCGGCAAAGACATTTTCTTCAAATAATTGCTGCTCCGGAAATTGGAACAACATGCCCACAGAAAAGCGAACAGAAGCTAATTTTTCTCCGCAAGTTTTCGCATCAAGGATTGTGCCATTAACCGTTACCCGGCCGCTATCACTTACAAGTAAGCCATTAAAATGTTGAATTAAAGTAGATTTTCCACTACCGGTAGCCCCAATTATACCAATCGATTCACCATTATTTATAGATAAAGAAACACCAGTTAAAGCTTTT
>SFMI01000072.1 GCA_004554425.1 Candidatus Saccharimonadota bacterium
CTACCTAAAAAAGCAATTTTTACATATTACATAGTAATATATGAGATTTTTTCTCTTATTTTTACTTAAAACCCTTGCGTTTAGGCAAAAACAATTCTATTTCACAAACTCCTTAGCTATATCGTCAAAAGTAACTAACAAAAGTAACTAACGACACATTGCCTAATTGTTTGGCTAAATCGACGCATTTTTGAGTAAAGCCGCTTTTACTAAATACAAATAGTTGCGTTTGCGCATAACTAAATAAATGGCTACGCTCAACTAAAATTTCCAATACTTCCTGATCGACTTTATCATTTATCCATTTACATTCGGCAAACAAGGCTTTGCTTTTCTCTTGAACGCCCATAATATCTATTTCTGCTTGTTTTTTAGCGACAGGATCGTTGCCCCACCAGCAGCCTAGTTCTGTAAATTCAATTGAAAGCCGACCTTGCAAAAGCAAATGCCAGAGGTATTGCTGACAAATTTGTTCAAAAACTGGCCCCATATATTCAGAAAAATATGGCTCAATACGCCTAAAGACTAAATCGGCAGCTCCTCTAGCGATTAAGGATTTATTGTTAAGCACAAAACGATACTAAAAGCGAAACATATTATCTTCAAGAGCATAAATAGTCTTGCGAGTGGCTGTCTCTCCATAGGCTGTCTCTCCATAAGGAGTCTCTTTTTTTTGCCAAACCGAGCAAAACAAGATTACGCAAATAGACCGGACAAGTGGCGGTTGTTTCGCCGACTTTAGTAGCTATTTCCGAAAGTTTAGAAGCGCCATTAGCAATAGCTAAAATAATAGCATTGTATAGAGCGGGCTCGCGCATTTCTTGTTTAAGCAAATTTTCCGGCTCTTCAAAAAGGCTTGAATTAGGATTTAAGAATATTTCTTTAATATTTTCTGCTACGCTTACCGCAAGTGCCGTAAAGCCCCTGGCTTTAGTTATAGAGACGTATTTGAAGCAGGAATATCAACAACATGTCTGAACCACTGGGAGGGGATTAGGAATTCAGAGATCAGAAGGAGTGAGAGCCCCTTGAGCAGATTAGATATTAAAACTGCAAGCAAGGCGCAGACGGTTGTAGATCGCCTGTACAAGGATATGGAGCGCAGAATCGCGTCCAGTCCTCCGGGACTATGTCCCATCGATATGTCGTTGACATTTTTGCAACTCTGCCACGCACAGTCATGCGGCAAATGTGTGCCTTGTCGTATTGGACTTGGCCAACTTGTCACACTGATGGGAGAAGTTCTCGACGGTACCGGCACAATGCAAACCATCGAAACCATTGAGAAAACGGCGCGGGCGATTGTCGCCTCTGCTGATTGCGCCATTGGACGCGATGCGGCACAATTGGTTCTGAGCGGCTTCGAGGGCTTCTATGATGATTACGTGAATCATGTGCAGCACCACCGCTGCCTTGCTTCGCTGCAGAACCCGGTTCCCTGCGTATCGCTGTGTCCGGCCGGTGTAGACGTACCCGGTTATGTTGCTCTTGTGCGTGAAGGACGGTATGCAGACGCTGTGCGCCTTATCCGCAAGGATAATCCCATGCCCACTTCCTGCGCCTACATTTGTGAGCATCCGTGTGAAGCGCGCTGCCGCCGCAATATGGTCGATGCACCTATCAATATTCGCGGACTAAAACGTTACGCAGTCGATCACGCAGGCGATGTGCCAAATCCTCCCTGTGCAGAAGATACCGGCAAACGCGTAGCTATTATCGGCGGTGGCCCCAGCGGTCTGTCCTGTGCATATTATCTGCGCCTTATGGGACATAGCGTCACGATCTTTGAAGAGAGAAAACAACTTGGCGGAATGCTGCGCTATGGTATTCCGGCTTACCGTTTTCCGCGGGAAAAACTTAATGCGGAAATCGACTCTATTTTGTCTTCCGGCGTCGAAGTACATACTAATGTGACTGTCGGAAAAGACATTTCCTTCGAGCAATTACATAAAGATTACGACTGCCTTTACGTTGCCATCGGTGCTCATACGGACAAAAAGACCGGCATTCCGGGAGAAGACAGCAAAAATGTTATGTCCGCCGTTGAGATGCTGCGCGCTATCGGCGACGATGTAATGCCTGACTTTACCGGCAAGCATGTCGTAGTTATTGGCGGCGGCAATGTGGCCATGGATGTCACCAGAAGTTCTGTGCGCCTTGGTGCTGACAGCGTGACTTGCGTCTATCGCCGAAGAATTACGGATATGACCGCTCTTCCCGACGAGGTACAGGGCGCGATTGCTGAGGGCGCGGAAATCCGCGAACTCTGTGCACCGGTGCGCATTGAAGCAAACGAAGCGGGCGAAGCAACCGCTCTCTGGGTGCAGCCGCAAATTATCGGTCTTGCCGACAAAGCAGGCCGCCCACGTCCAGAGAAAGCAGATCTGTCTGAAGAGCGCATCCCTGCCGATATTATCGTTGTTGCCATTGGACAAGGCGTAGAAATCGCTGGCTTTGAGCAAACCGGTATCCCGATTCGAAGGGGAACATTTATGACTGAAAGCTCCAGTCAGATCGACAATATGGAGAACGTCTTTGCTGGCGGTGACTGTGTTACAGGCCCCGCTACTGCCATCCGTGCTATTGCGGCAGGTAAAGTTGCAGCAGCTAATATCGATGAACAACTCGGCTTCCATCATGAAATCCGCACAGATGTGGAAATCCCTGCGCCGCATCTTTCTGTATGTCCTGCGCGTGGTCGCATCAACACTAAAGAACGTGAGGCTGCACAGCGCAAATGCGACTTTGAAGATATTGAATATGGCATGACGCACGAGGAAGCCTGCGCGGAAAGTGCTCGCTGCCTGCGCTGCGATCACTTTGGCTATGGTATCTTCAAGGGAGGGAGGATGGAAAGATGGTAACACTTGTTATTGACAATAGAACCGTTAGCGTACCGGAGGGCACAAGTATCCTGGACGCAGCACGCACGGCGAGTATTGATATTCCAACACTCTGCTACCTCAAAGATCTTAACGAGATCGGCGCCTGCCGCCTCTGTATGGTAGAGCTTGAGGGGCAGGACACGCTTGTCGCTGCCTGTGATACTATGGTCAGCGAAGGCATGGTCATCCATACGAAATCTCAGAAAGTTCGTATGACGCGCCGCGTCAACCTCCAGCTGCTGCTCAGTCAACACGATGTAAACTGCGTCAAATGTACACGCAGCGGCAACTGTAAGCTTCAGAAACTTGCCAACGATTATAATCTGCTCAGCGCTCCCTATCAGAAGAATCTGCGTCCGTCAACTGTTGACTATTCTGCGCCGATTCTGCGCTTTGATAATCGCTGCGTTAAGTGTATGCGCTGTGTACAGGTCTGCGATAAGATGCAGGGCGTCCATATCTGGGACTTGGTCGGAACCGGTTCTCGCACAGCTGTAGGTCCAGTTAAATCTGACAACCTTTCAACTTCCCTTTGCACTTACTGCGGTCAATGCGTAACTCACTGTCCCGTTGGTGCGCTGGAGGAACGCGACGATACCGATCGCGTCTACCGTATGCTCTCCGATTCGAAGCTGACCACTATCGTGCAAGTTGCTCCCGCAGTTCGCGCAGCCTGGGCAGAATATTTCGGGTTGACCGCCGAGCAAGCAACTCCAGGTGTGCTTGCCTCTGCACTTCGTCAACTTGGTTTCAATTACGTGTTTGACACCAATTTCAGTGCCGATCTTACGATTATGGAAGAGGGCAGTGAGTTCGTTGAACGCTTTACTCACCGAGATGCCTATACATGGCCGATGTTCACCTCCTGCTGTCCTGGCTGGGTAAGATTTGTGAAAGGACAGTTCCCGCAATTTGCTAAGAATCTGTCTACAGCCAAATCACCGCAGCAGATGTTCGGTGCCATTGCAAAGAGTTACTTTGCAGAAAAAATAGGCGTCGATCCGAAGAATATCCGCGTCATTTCTGTCATGCCGTGTACATCGAAAAAGGCGGAAGCCGAGCTTCCGACAATGAAGAGCGCCTGTGGCGATCCGGATGTTGACGTCGTTATCACCACACGCGAATTGGTGCGAATGCTACGTTGCTCCATGATTGATCCGACAGCATTGGAAGAGAGCAGTTTCGATTCCCCGCTTGGCTCCGGCACAGGTGCGGCAGTCATTTTCGGCACCACAGGTGGCGTAATGGATGCGGCACTTCGCAGTGCATATTATCTTGTAACAGGTAAAAATCCTAACCCGGATGCGTTTTCAGCCGTACGTGGTATACAAGGCTGGAAAGAAGCCAGCTTCGAAATTCCAGGTGCGGGTACTATCCGCACGGCAGTCGTGAGCGGCCTGGCAAACACGAGAAAATTGCTGGAAGCAATCGAGTCTGGCCGTGTGCGGTATGATTTCGTCGAAGTCATGGCATGCCCAGGCGGTTGTGCCGGTGGCGGTGGCCAGCCGATCCACGACAGCGAAGAATGCGCAGAACGCCGCGGTAATGTACTTTGGGATCTCGACCGCAAGTCGGAACTTCGCTTCTCCCACGAGAATCCAGATGTGCGGGCGCTTTACGCAGAGTATCTGGGTAAACCCTTGTCTAAAAAGTCACATCACCTTTTACATACCGATGTTAACGGCTGGCAAATGCCACAAAAATCGTAAATAAAGTAAGATATCGAGGCGGCTTGCTGCATGCAAATTGCGGGCAACAAGCCGTTTTATAAAAAAAGCACTTCCCAGCTTAGCTTTTAGCAACTGGCGAGAAGTGCTTTTTTATGCAAATCCAAGGCCGAAGTTAATCAGCCATTTCGGCAGCTATAAGGGGATCGGATGTCTTAAGATAAAGACTATTTTGTTAGGTTCCCTTAAAATCCCATCACTTCAGGCTCTTCTCTTCATCAGATTCCTAAATGGTTTGCGAAAATTTTTCCATCAGATTCGCTTTTTTACAACTTAATATCGCAATTTAATTTGCAATTTAAAGATTTTATAAAAGCAGTGGCGCTCTTGATAGATTATCTAACAATTTGCTAATATTCTAATGTTATATAATATTAGAAAAATTATTAGAAAGAGAAAAAAAAATAAATGTTGGAAGACAAACATACCGAGTTTAAACGTGACTATGTAGATGATATAAAATACGCCATTGTAGCTTTTGCCAATACTGACGGCGGAAATATTTATATTGGCTTAAACGATGATGGTAGTGTTATAGGAGTAGATAATCCTGATCAAACTGTATTGCGTATTCACAACATGATTCGTGATAGTATTCGTCCTGATGTAACTATGTTCGTTGATAGTCATGTCGAAGAAATATCGCAAAAAAAAGTTATCGTTGTCCAAGTTTATCGAGGCACTCATAGACCATATTATATAGCCGGAAAAGGGATACGTCCTGAAGGCGTATATGTTAGACATGGAGCTTCTTCTGCTCCAGCTTCGGAAACAGCTATTATAAATATGATAAAAGAAACCAGCGGTGACAGTTACGAAGAGGCAGTATCGCTGAACCAACAATTAACTTTTAAGAGTGCAGCTAAATATTTTTCTAAGAAAAAAATAAAATTTAACGATGCTCAGAAACGTACTTTAAAGATTGTAAAAGATGACGGTACGTTTTCCAATCTTGGTTTTCTTTTATCGGATCAATGTACCCATAGCATAAAACTAGCGGTTTTTGAAGGTAGTAAAAAATCTATTTTTAAAGACAGAAAGGAATTATCAGGCTCTATTTTAGATCAATTAGAACAAGCTGCTCAATACATAGATAAATTCAACAGAACTAGAGCTACTTTCAGTGGTTTGGAACGTATTGATCATAGAGATTATCCTCCGGAAGCTGTCCGTGAAGCTCTTATAAATACTGTTGTCCATCGCGATTATTCTATGAGCGCTCCTATTTTAATAAGTCTCTTTGATGATCGCTTAGAATTTATAAACTTAGGAGGATTAGTAAGAGGTATCTCTTTTAACGATATTATGCTAGGCGTATCAGCCTTTCGCAATCCAAATTTGGCTAATGTTTTTTATCGTTTGAAACTAATTGAAGCTTACGGAACTGGAATATTAAGGATTAAAGAATACTATGCAAATTGTGAGGAAAAAGAAAAAATTGAAATTAGCAACAATGCTTTTAAGGTAACTCTACCTAATACAAATTACCTTGCAGAAACTCACAAAATAGCAATGCCAGTTATAAAATCTGCTGTTAATCAAACTTTAATCAATAAAAAATTTCAAGCAGTAATTGATATATTTAAAGGTACCGATACGTTAAAAAGGAGAGATGTCGAATCTGCTTTGCAAATTTCCCAAGCAACTGCTGTAAATCTTTTACGCACCATGACGGAAAGCGGCCTGCTTAGAAAAGAAGGCAGTGGACGCAACTTATGCTATAAGCTCAATATACCGCAAAGATAAAAGAAAAAGCACTCCTCAGCTTAGCTTTTAGCAACTGGCGAGAAGTGCTTTTTTATGCAAATCCAAGGCCGAAGTTAATCAGCCATTTCGGCAGCTTGGCGGCCTTTTTCAGTCAGGCTCCAAACGTTAATTTTAGCTTTAGCAGCACACATCTTTTTATAAAGACAAGCTTGGCAAGCAGTGGGAGCACACTGAGAAGAGCCGCTCCCCTGGCGCGTTAGATAGCCACCTTGCTCTAATTGATTGAGCATAGCTTCCAATACTTGAGCTGAACAGCCCAACTCAGAAGCAATTTCTGGCCAAGATTTTTCTTGAGCTACAGAACGCAACAAAGCTTTAATCATAGCGCCTCCTGCCTGAGTAAATTGGAAACTAAAGTCCAGCTAACCAGTTGCCTAAAGGAAGATGATAGACAATTACGGCTAAAATCCAAGCCACTATTAAAGAGTAAGCTATAGAAAAGCCAGTCCACTTCCAACCAAATTCAGTTTTCAAAGCACTTAAAGTACCTACGCAGGGCATATAAAGCAATACATAAACCATGTAAGCTAAAATAGCTCGCGGAGAAGCGCAATTGAGAATTTGAGAAGCTAAACCGGCAGGGCCTCCTTCAGAGTCGTCACCAAAACTTACCAAACCGAAAAGTTGGAATACAGCTTTAAAAGTGTCGATAATAGCATCTATAAAACCAACGGCAATCTGTTCCAGACCGCTGCCCAGCGTTAAAGAAGCCACCTCACCGCCAGCTCCGAAATAGCTGACCGCTAAAGAGCCTACCACAACTTCTTTAGCTACAAAGCCGGGCACCAAAGCTCCAGCCAAGTGCCAATCGGTAATGCCGAAAGTAGAAGTAAAGTGCGTAAAAATATGGGACAAACGAGCGAAATAGCTACCATCTACACTGCCTATAGGGAAGCTGTTAATAGCCCAAACAAAAATAACAGCAATAAAAATAGCTCCGCCGGCACTTTCCAAGAAGCTCAAAGTGCGAGCCCAGGCTTGCTTCCAAATAACTTTCATGGTTGGCAACCTATAAGGAGGCAATTCCATAATAGAGCCAGTTTCATCTGAATGCAAAATTTTGCTCATGAGCAAAATAGTAAACAGACCCATGACAATGCTTACAGTGTAAATGAAAAACAGAGCGTATGATGGGTTCTTAGGGAAAAAGATCGTGGCAAAGAAGGCAAAAACGGCCATTCTAGCGCTACAAGGAGCAAAAGGAACAGCCATAGCCACTCTCAAACGCTCGTTAAAAGATTCCAGAGTACGAGTAGCCACAATGCCAGGGACGTTGCAGCCAACGCCAACTAACATAGGAATAAAAGCTTTGCCTGGCAAGTTCATAGCTTTCATAATGCGGTCGACCAAAAATGCTGATCTGGCCAAGAAGCCGCTAGACTCCAAAACGCTCATACCTACGTAAAGCACAAACAAAACTGGAGTAAAAGCTAAGACGGTACCTAAGCCTTCCAAGACGCCATTCATAACAAACGAGCGTACCATGTCAGGCATTTGAGCTGAAGCTGTCCAGCCCATAAAAACTTCTTTTATAGTATTTAGCCAAGCTACCCAAGGATCCGAGAAAGCGAAAGTAAAGCGGAACAAAATTAACATACAGAATAAAAAGATCGGTATGCCAAAAATTGGATGCAATACTACTTTATCGATAGCGGCAGTAAGCTTATGAACACCAGCCGGAGCAGACTGCCCAAGTTCGGCTACTTTTCTAGCTAAACGATAGCGAGTATCAGCAATTTCTAAGAAACAATCGGTACCGCTTTCAGCAAACTTCTTGCGATAATACTCAGCCTTTTTCCTAAAATCGGAAGGAATCTTGATAGCTTTGTGAGCTCGCTCACCCTTTTTCTGGGCCTGGCCTTCGGTAGGATCATCTAAATCTTCTAATTTATCGCCAATTAAAGCAGCTACAGCAATCCAGCGAGCCGCTGGAGTATCCAAAAATGAGGAAAGATCTTCAATAGCTTTCTCTATTTCTGGCGGGTACTCTATTTTTAACTTGCTGCGCTTAGCGGCTATAGCATGGCGCATAAGTTCTTGCACGCCCTCTTCCTTGACGGCTACAGTAGGCACAACTGGCAAATCCAAAGCTTCGGACAAGGCCTCAATATTAGGCTTCATACCCTTTTCTTTGGCTTCATC